>JAHJNE010000175.1 GCA_018820995.1 Gammaproteobacteria bacterium
GGTGATTAGCTTGCTGGAAACACAGGGCGACGCGCAGGTGCTTTCCAGCCCGCGGGTGACGGCGATTAATAATCAAAAAGCGGTGATTAAAGTCGGGCAAGACGAGTATTTTGTCACCGACGTTTCTAACAATACCTCGACTGCGGTCAACGGCGTGCAAAACTCGACGCCTTCAGTGACGTTGCAACCATTTTTCTCAGGCATTGCGCTGGATGTCACACCGCAAATTGACCAGAACGGTCAGGTGATTTTACATGTGCATCCGTCGGTGACTGAGACTGCGGAGCAAACCAAAACCATTCAGCTCAGTGAAGAGCGTATTGTGCTGCCGCTGGCGCAAAGCAATATCCGCGAATCCGATACCATTATCCGCGCCCGAAACGGTGAAATTGTGGTGATTGGCGGTTTAATGCAAACGGTGATCAGCGACACCGAAAGTGGCGTGCCGGGCTTATCGTCAATTCCGCTGCTCGGCAATTTATTTAAGTCGAAAACCAAAACCGAAAAGAAAAAAGAACTGGTGATCTTACTCAAACCAACCGTGGTTGAATCCGGCGTCTGGCAGCAACAAATTCAGCAATCGGGTGACTTGGTACGGGACTGGGCCCAGCAGCGCTGATGATGTACCTGAATCACTTTGGCATGCAGCAAGCGCCGTTTGGCCTGACGCCAAATACCGCATTTTATGTCGACCTGCCGACCCATCAGCAGGCGATGGAAGTGCTGCAGGTTGCGCTTGCACAAGGTGAAGGGTTTATCAAAGTGACCGGCGAAGTCGGCACCGGCAAAACCCTGTTATGCCGTAAGTTATTACAAGAAGCACCGGCGCATTGGGCGTTGGCTTATTTGCCGGATCCCAATGTCTCACCGTTGGAATTAAAATGGGCTCTGGCGCTGGAACTGGGATTAAAACAGTCAGCGAATATTGATGGACCGCAGTTAAGTCAATTGTTGCAACGGCAGCTGATGCTGTTGGCGTCGCAGCAAAAACAAGTGGTATTGCTGATTGATGAAGCGCAAGCGTTGCCAGATGATACCTTGGAAGCACTGCGGTTATTAACCAATCTGGAAACGGAGCAGCGCAAGTTGTTGCAGGTGGTGTTATTTGGCCAGCCCGAACTTAACCGGCGGTTGGCGAGTTATCAGTTTCGGCAATTGCGGCAGCGGATTAGTTTTTCATATCAGCTGGCGGTGCTGGACCGTCAGCAAGTGCAGTGTTATTTGCAGGCCCGGTTGCAAGTGGCGGGCGTGACCAAGCCATTGTTCCGACCGCTGGCCATTTGGGCGCTTTGGCATTACAGCCGCGGTATTCCAAGGCTGTTAAATATTCTGTCACATAAAGCGTTAATGTTAGGCTACGGCAAAGGGCTGGCGAGCATTGGGTTGCCGCAAGTGTGGCGCGCCGTACAAGATACTGAAGATGCCAGACCGAAGACGATTTGGTGGCCGTGGTTAGCCGCCATGATTTTGCTGGCATGGTGGTGGTTACCACCAGGGGTGTTATGAGTGTAATCAACCAGATGTTGCGTGATCTTGACAAGCAGCAGCCAGCAACCGCTGGCTCAGTGACGCCTGTCCGCCAATCCTGGTCGGGTGCACCTGCGAACCGCCGCTCGCCGTTCAGACCTTTGGTTTTGTTATTATTGTGTCTGTTCGTGGGGTGGTTGTTATGGCCATTGCTGCAGGAGCGACTGCAGTCGGAGCCACAATTGCAAACACTATCGCCGCCGCAATTACAGCAAACAAGCACTGCTGAACAAGCAACATCGGCCGCAGCTGTGTCTGCGACTTTGGCCACCGAGCCACCAAATTCAGACACCGAGACCAATACGCCATCAGAGCTGATCGTAGAAGCTCCGGTTGTTGCTGCGGCAGACACAAGCAACGTAACGCCTGCGCCGATGCTGAATCAAGTGGCAACGACTGAAAACCATTCTGATGTCGCTCATTCTGATGTCACTACTGTCGTCAGCAATGACTCGCGCAGTGCACCACCGCCTGCAATGGATCCTATCGAAAGTGACTCATTCAGTCAGGAAGACACCGTTACCCATGCGACCAGCCAGGTATTTGCCGCCGCGAAGACTGATTTGCCCAACGCAGTATTGCAGCCAGCCCAACCGAGCCGGATGCAAGTAGATAAAATTCAGCAAGATCCAAAAGTGCTGGCAGCAGAGCAGGCACGGCAACAATTAATGCAGCAAGTGCAACATTTACTGCAACAGGCGCGACAAGCCAGCCAGCAAGGTCAATGGTCTGAAACGCTGGCGCTGCTGCAACAAATGCCGCCCGAATACCAAAGTGCGCAAAGCTGGCAGCTGCAAGCGAATGCCCGGCAACAACTGGGTGATTTTCAAGGCGCCTTGGCCAGCTGGCAACAACTGCTGCAATTGGAGCCGCAACTGGCCCAAGCTTGGCTCGGCAAA
>JAHJNE010000176.1 GCA_018820995.1 Gammaproteobacteria bacterium
ACCATGCTAAAGTTGCACCATTGACGCAAGCCAACCGCCATCACAGCAATCTGCCACAACATAAACAGATTAAAAGCTTCGGCCCAAGTGTAGAAAGTCGCGCCAATCGGCAATTGCAGGAATAATTGATTCAGCGAAGCATAGTTAGCGGTATCTAAAGGTAGATTGGGTGTATCTGCAAATAACACTAATAAAATCAATCCTATTGTGTTTAGTTGCAATGGCATTTGGCTCCAGACGCTAAAGCCAAACCAATCCTGATAGCGAAAATCTCCACTCATTTTCGTGACTAAATTCAGATATCCGGCGAGGATGGCGTTGATCAACAACACCATAATAGGCCCGGTGACGGCGGCAATGATCGGTGTATAGGCCGCAGTTTGCGCCATCACCGCCCGTGTTTGTTCCAGCTCGGCAGGCGTTAACTCTCCGGCATGGAGCAATTGTTGTTCGACCAGCCATTCTGCTGACATGCCGTGATAAAAAAGGTAAAACGCCAACGCAGTTAATAATAATTGGCCCAGCAGCAAGAGGCCGTTGCTGCCACTGCCACGAATTTTGGCGTAGGCTTGGGATGGCGCGATGTAAATGTCGATCAGGGACGCACGGATAGTTGAAATAGTCATATCGATTGCCTTGTGAGTTGTTGTTTGTCAGTGATAGACAATGTAATGAACAACAGCAATCTTGGTTGCAGAAAAGTGACTTTCGGCAGAAAAGCCGGATAAATGGTGAGATTTGAGGTTTGAATTAAAAAGACTGAGCGATGCGCAAAGTAAACGACGATGAGGTCACCGTCGTTTACTCAGATGAACGTTAATCTTTGGCGATAGAGACAGGGCCGTTAATCTGATCGATATTCAGATCGCCCGAGCCAGCTTCAGTGATGGTTAAACCCGCGGTTTGAAATACCCGAATATCGCCAGAACCATCATTGATAGTCACGATACCTCCAATCTGTTCCAGCACCATATCGCCAGAACCATCGTCGACAAAAACATGACCCTTAATATTGTGGACAAAGATGTCGCCAGAGCCATCATCGACCCGCAACGAGCTACCGCCGTTGACACGAAGATCTCCAGAGCCATCTGTCACCTGCAACGTGCCGGCTAAGCCGTCAATCACGGTATCACCAGAACCGTCGTCCAGAACCAGATCAAACGCAGGTGGGACTTTGACGACTAAATTTATGTAAGGACTGTCTCCCCGCACAAAGCTGCTTGGCAGGCTGACATGAAGTTGCGCGTTACTCCCTTGTTGTTGCAGGCTGATGTCAGCATCGATCCCTTCATAGCTATAAATTTCGGCAACCACTTCAACTGAAGTCCGGCCTGCTTCCCCTTGAATGAGCAAAGAGCCGGCGCCAGTGTTGGCGACGAGTTTGGTTAAAGCTGATGCATCCAGTTCAAACCGTTCGGTACTGTATTTTTCAGGGCGGCTGTGACCGCCACCCACATGGATCACACATCCGCTTAAAATTGCAGCAGTTGCAACTGCTAAAAGTGTCGTTTTCATCGAAGAAGTCCTGAAAATAGGGAAATGCCGGATTGCGGTGAATGCTAGCAAAATCAAAGCCAAAAATTAAATGGTTAAAAATCAATATTCTATATGTATTTAATTTTGTGTTCAGGGCATTTTAACCAAAATGTTAGTGGATCTAACCATCGGATGGCGAATGTTTGATGTTTCAGCCGGTGTGGTGATCAGCTGCAGCCAACTGACTGCGATAGCGTTGCAGTAAAATTTGTATTCGTTTTACATAAGCTTGGGTTTCAGCAAAAGGTGGGATCCCGGCATATTTTGTCACGTTAGCTGGACCTGCATTATAAGCCGCGCTTGCCAGGGTGATATTTCCCTGATAACTCTGCAGCAGTTTGGCTAAATAGGCACTGCCAGCCAGAATGTTGGTATGGCTATCAAAGCTATTGGTCAGGCCGAAATCTTTGGCGGTATCTGGCATCAATTGCATCAAACCACGCGCGCCTTTTTTGGAAACGGCGTCCGCTTTGAATCCAGATTCAGCATGGATTACCGCACGGATCAATGCGGGATCGAGCTGATGCTGCAACGCAGCTTGCTCAATACTTTGCTGATAAGCGGCTAAAAACAATCGGGTATTCGACCAATTTACCTTAGAGGCAGGGTTACAGGCATAACAATCAAATTTTAACAACCGATAGGGCCGGTTGAGCGGCTGGCGATCGGAAAATGCCACCACACCGTTGGTCTGAGTGTACTGATAAACTTTTTCCGCAGCTTGTAAGTAGCTCGGCATCAGAATGAGCATCGAAATCACGAGGTGGTTAAAACGTCTTGGCATGGTTTCGAAATGAAGCATCATGACTTTATTGCAATTGTAATTGGTGCCGGGGTAAGTTTGAGCTTAGTTCAACCCACAAAGAAAAACAGGAACCTGTGACAGTTCCTGTGTGTTTTAGTGAAGCTTAACCGCCAGTTCTGAAGATAGAACGGAAGCCACCGCCGCCTGAACGACGTTCGGCGCGACGACGACGGATCCAGGACTGTAATTCGTGTTTTTTTGAATCAAGCCAATCTGCTTTGCTGGTCGCAGCATCAGCCCCACGACGGGAGATTTCTGCAGTGCGGAAATTGCAAAACTCGTCATAAGCTTGTAAATCATCAGCCAAAGATTGTGCCACTAACTCAATCATGATGGCGTCATCCAGAAAACCAAGTACTGGTACGTGGTCGTCAATTAAATCTTCCGGTTTGGAAAAATAAGCCAATGCGCTCAGCACTTCCGCTTTTTCTTCATCAGTCAAATCCCACTCTTTATCTTCAACCAGAGCAATCAGTTGCTGTAATTTTTGGATCCGGGTTGCGACAAATTCCGGAACCTTGCCAGAGACTTCCAGCGCCAGCTTTTTCGCTGCAGCTAGAATTTCCTGCTGATTAAGTGTTGATAATGCACTTTGGGTGTTGGCCATGATCTGACGGAAATAATCCAGATCAGCGTCCTGCAGTTCAAAAGTGATGGAGAGTGACATATGGGGTTCCCTTTTTCCTGGAAGAATAATTATTAGCGCTTGAGTATAAGTACATTTATCCAAGCGTCACAAGTGCTAAATGAGTGACATTTTTTACATGGTATTCGCTTTTGCGTTGAAAAAAGCGTCAGCCATTACTGTTTTAGTTCCTGCCACTGGCGATGAAGTAAAAGATCGGTGATAGATGAAATATTGGTTTTTGTCAGTTACAGTGACTATCCGAAAAAGCGACAAAACAACGACCGATTTCAGGATCAAGACCATGCATTTACCCCACAATGACGTGACGCAGGAACAAGTAGGGCCGGCATTTTCAATCGAATTAATGCGTGTTGCACAGCAGCAGTCCTGGGCTGTGCTATCGCAAATTGCTGCCGCCATTCAACCCGGTATGACCGAAGCAACTGCCCGGCTGTTGGCAAAAGATTTATTGCAACAATCTGGTGTCGAGCGGTTATGGCACCCGGTGATCATCCGGTTTGGTATCAATACCGCTAAAATTTATAGTGAGCCGTCTGAAAAAGACATTGTTTTGCAGCCCAACGATATCTTTTTTATTGATTTAGGTCCGGTATATCAAGGACATGAAGGTGACGTTGGCGCGACTTTTGTGGTTGGCAATGATCCTATTCAACAGCAATGCGCTGACGCGGCACAAACATTGTTTGAGCAGGTTCGTTTGCATTGGCTGCAACAACAATGTTCTGGCGAAGAGCTTTATCGGTATGCTGCTTCGCAAGCTGAGGCATTAGGTTATCAGTTAAATCTGGCGATCAAAGGACATCGGGTTTGTGACTATCCACATAAGCTTTATGCGGGCGGCAATCTTGGTGATTATCACGGGATTCCCAGGGAAGGCGTTTGGGTGTTGGAGATCCAGATTAAACATCCAGATTTTGCATTTGGCGCTTTTTATGAAGATGTGTTGTTGCCTTAAAATCTAAGGCCGATTTATCGCATTGCTGCTGGCAATACCACACCACGGAATTTACTTAGTCCCAGTTGGCGCATTAATAGATGTAGTTGATGGAGATATTCCGGCTGGTCCGGCGCCATTTTTGCTGCAGCCTGATACATTTTGGCTGCCAGTTTAAAATCTTGCTGCTGCTGGTGTCTTTGCGCCATTGCGGCATAAGTGGCTGCGCGATGTTCTGGTGGAATAATCACATCAAAGGCTTGCCGGTGTAAACAACCGGCAAAAACCCGGTTGCTATTGTCGAGCATCGTATCAAATACTTTGTTGGCTTCAAACAAGTAGTCAAAAGCGCGCTGATGCTGTTCTAATCCTGCGTAAACAGCAGCCGCATGGCATAACAGTGACACCGACATCTCATCGGTGTTGAGCAACTGCTGATGCTGCTGCAAGTAGTGCAGGGCGCTGTCTGCCCCTTGTTCAAAATTCAATAAATGGGTTCTGACCAACAATAAACCTGCGGCAAAATGGCTAATATCTTTGTCATCTTCGATTTGCTGTAGGAGTTGCTTGAGTTGGATCAGCAGTACTGGTTTTTTTGGCGGGTCCTGATTTAAGGTCAGCAATAACAGCAATGAGCGAGCCTGTGCTATCGAGAGTTGGATAAATAACGCACCTTTGCCCGCCAGACGTCGTTTTCGCTCAATAAATTCAACGGCCTGTTCGACTTTTCCGGCAAGAATAAACACCAGATGGACCAGACGTACCATTTTCATCGACATACCGACATTCGGAATTTTAATGGCAACCTGCAGTGCTTTTTCATAATCCGCATGTTGAATCGCGAGATAAATTTGCCAGATCTCACGCCGCTCAGCATATTTGGTTAACTCTTCAGAACCATCCTGCAAAAAGGCTTCACAAGCGGCAATGTCACCCCGCTCATATCGAATGCGAAATAATGCCCATAACGCCCAGCCTTGCATTTCGGCGACCGGCGCTTTTAATAAAGGTACTACGGCTTCATGTTTATCCAAATCCAGCAGCAGTTGAATTTTTAGTTTAAGTAATAACTGTTGGAGTTCTTCAGAAACGGGTTGCTGCTGCGTGTGGAGCAGTAATTTCAAGGCATCATTGTAGCGTCGTAAACCTGCCAGACTTAAAATAGGTTTTAACCAAGCGCCAAACATCACATGCTGCTTTAACTCTGCATCCAAAAGTTTGGTATTAAAAGGACGCGCTAAATATTCAATCTGATGATAAGGATACTCAATGGCGTAACGGGCTCGGTCATTTTCTATTGCCATCAATACCAGCCGGGTTCGGTTGGGTAGAATGCCAGCAAAAATTAATTCTTCAACGATTTCAGCACCGGTGCGGTGTTCTTCAATTTGGTAATCCAGGAAAATAACGTCGTAGTTATGTTTGTCTTTGCAAGTAAGAAGCTCATCAACAGTCGATTTACTGGTCAGTTTTTTGATGCCAAGACCGTGCAACATCTGTTTGATCAGGTGCAATAGGTCTTGGTCTGATTCAATCACCAGTACCTGCAAATCAAATAGTTTTGCCAAATCTAACTTCAGCTGACTCAAGCAATATCCCCAAATGCAAAAAAACGGTAGTCTGCGAAAAAAGCTACCAAATTCAGTGAGTAATTGTAAGCTAGCTTAGAACTAATTCTTATACTGTGCAAAATCCGAAAACGACTAGATCAGTGCCTTGGCTGTAATTTGGCTCCAAAGCAGGTTAAAGTAGCCGAACATTGACAAGGTTGGTTAAGAATTGTCTTTTTAATTTATTTTATCGATTAGCTGCATTGATTTTATTCGTTATGCCGAATTGTCATGCTGCGCTACTATGCTTTCAACGCGACGGCTTTCAGTCTGAAAGCCATGAATTAACCACAACATGGAGAAAGACAAATGTCTATCATCAATAGCAAAGTAAAACCTTTTAACGCTCAGGCTTTCCATCAAGGTAAATTTGTTTCTGTTTCTGACAAAGATTTAATCGGCAAATGGTCAGTGGTTGTGTTCTACCCAGCTGACTTCACTTTTGTTTGCCCAACTGAATTAGGCGATTTGGCGGACTTCTATCCTCAGTTCCAGGAAATTGGTGTCGAAATTTACTCAGTATCTACTGACACTCATTTCACCCACAAAGCATGGCATGATGCTTCTGAAACTATCAAAAAAATCAACTACCCAATGGTTGCTGACCCAACAGGCGCTATCACTCGTAACTTCGACGTGATGATTGAAGAAGAAGGTCTGGCCCTGCGTGGTACTTTTGTGATTAACCCAGAGGGTGAAATCAAAGTTGCTGAAATTCATGACTTGGGGATCGGTCGTTCAGCTGCTGAATTATTCCGTAAAGTTCAGGCTGCACAATATGTGGCAAACCATGACGGTGAAGTATGTCCAGCAAAATGGACTCCGGGTGAAAAAACTCTGGCTCCTTCATTAGACCTGGTAGGTAAAATCTAAGCGTCTTAAACGCTGCATAAAAAAGGCCAGACTTTGTCTG
This sequence comes from Gammaproteobacteria bacterium, assembly GCA_018820995.1. Lineage (GTDB taxonomy): Bacteria > Pseudomonadota > Gammaproteobacteria > Enterobacterales > Alteromonadaceae > Pararheinheimera. The sequence goes on from JAHJNE010000176.1 coordinate 6,451, forward strand.
GCCTTTTTGCATTTCGAGAACTGCCAATTGCGGTCGTAATCGATAATACTGATTGGCTGAATTTATTTTATTCGTTATTTATGTTTAGAAATAATGACTATCATAGCTTTATCAACTTCAAAGGGCATGGTTCAGGGGTTGAGCGCTCATTGGTACCAGAAATGGGATCTAGTAAGTGAGCAAAGATATCAACACCTGAACGATGCCTGGCAGTACGCCGCCACCCAGAACAATCACAAATTTTAAGGAATAAATGATGTTAGATGCCAATCTGAAAAATACTTTACGTAGTTACCTGCAAAATTTAAAAACGCCGGTAGAACTGTCGTTAGCGGTTGATCAAAGCGAAAAAGGTCAAGAGCTGAAAGCGTTAGCGTTGGACATCGCTACCTTGTCTGAATTGATTGTGGTTACAGATAACCCAGCTGCACCGCGGGTACCGTCGATGCTGGTACGCTCACAAGCGAAAGGCACTGAAATTACTTTTGCTGGTGTACCTATGGGACACGAATTTACTTCTTTGGTGCTGGCGTTGTTGCACTCAGGCGGCCACCCCATCAAAGAAGAAGTTGCGGTATTGGAGCAAATTGCCTTGTTGCCAGGCGACTTTAACTTCGAAGTCTATGTGTCATTAAGCTGCCAGACTTGCCCAGAAGTGGTACAGGCGCTGAATCTGATGGCGGCTGTAAATCCGAATATCAAAACCAATATGGTCGATGGTGCGGTGTTTGGTGATGAAGTGGCTAAACGCAATATTATGGCGGTGCCTACCGTGTTCTTAAACGGTGAGCAATTCTCACAAGGCGCCATTACGCTGGCCAATATTTTAAATAAAGTAGATGCCTCTGCATCAACCCGTCAGGCCGAAGCGCTGGCGAAAAAAGACAATTTTGATGTGCTGGTGATTGGGGGTGGCCCAGCAGGTGCTGCAGCTGCGATTTACTCGGCGCGTAAAGGTTTAAACACCGGCGTGCTGGCTGAACGCTTTGGTGGACAAGTTGCTGATACGGTTGGCATTGAGAACTTTATTTCTGTCAAAGAAACCGAAGGACCAAAATTGGTGGCGAATTTAGAAGCCCATGTCCGTCAGTATGAAGTTGACATCATGAACAGCCAACGTGCAGTTAAATTATCTCAAAATGAATTGTTTGAAGTCGAACTTGCCAACGGTGCTGTGCTGAAATCAAAAACAGTGATTCTTTCGACCGGAGCGCGTTGGAGAGAAATGAATGTACCTGGTGAAAAAGAATACCGGGGTCGTGGGGTGGCGTATTGCCCGCACTGTGATGGCCCGTTATTTAAAGGTAAACGCGTCGCAGTCATTGGCGGTGGTAACTCAGGCATTGAAGCCGCCATCGATTTAGCCGGTATTGTTGAGCACGTCACTGTGCTGGAATTTGACAGCAAACTTCGTGCTGATGCTGTGTTAGTGAAGAAAGCCAACTCGATGGGTAACATCGACATTATTTTAAATGCGCAAAGCACCGAAGTATTGGGTGATGGCGACAGAGTCACTGGTATTAACTACACCGACCGCGTCAGTGGCGATGCCAAACATGTCGCGCTGGCTGGGATCTTTGTCCAAATTGGCTTAGTCCCGAACACCGAATGGTTGCGTGGGACCGTAGAATTAACACCTCGGGGTGAAATTATTGTCGACAGTCATGGTCAGACATCGATGAAAGGTGTGTTTGCAGCGGGTGATGCGACCAATACCCCGTTTAAACAAATCATCATTGCGATGGGCTCAGGTGCCACAGCCTCTTTAGGTGCTTTTGATTACCTGATCCGTAACTAAGTCGTTTGATTGAAATGAAGTCATTGCAATAAAGCTAGGTTTTATCCAATTTCCGTAGCACTCCCTTTGACCGCAGCTTGTCTGCGGTTTTTTTTTGTCTGCGGTGTTTTGGAAAAGCTTCGAATTTCAAACCTGATGCATCAAATGTCAAACATTCACCTTTAAGCATTTAGCATCAAACGTCGAACAGTACTCAACGCTTAGCCTGATAAAGCGCCAGAAACATCGCTACATTGCTCTCAATGATGTGCTGCTGCTGTGCGTCATAACTGCCGAGCTGAAACACTTTGGGCCAAAATGAAAAGGTTTTAAACAAGCCCCAAAACTGAGATGCCGCCAGTTTTAAATCAGGAATATCCAAAGCATCAGCGGCAATAGCAGCTTTCAGCCAGCTTTCCAAACCACCTTCCTGCTGTTCCAGTTGCGCCATGGCAGCAACAGCACGTTCGGGTTGCCGGATATACTCCGCCATCACTACCCGTGCCAGTTCAATAAAGTCATTCTGCTGATAAAAAGCCCAGCTTTGCCGGGCGATTTGCGCCAATTGTTCGGCCAGTGGCCGTGTAGCGTCAAAGGCGACGGTGCCAGCTGCTTTGCTGCGTGACCAAAGCAACACCGTCGCTTGTTCAAATAAAATCTCTTTACTGCTGAAATGGTTATACACCGTCCGCTTGGAAACCTGCGC
>JAHJNE010000177.1 GCA_018820995.1 Gammaproteobacteria bacterium
ACAATCTTTGCTTGTTTTTAGCGCATCGAGTCCGTAGAATACGCACCCTTCGACCGTTCAACTAACGTTCCTTGCCTCTATGCGGGTTTGGTCGAGCTCACCCGAGGCTAACTAACCGTAAGGAGCTACCATGCGTCATTACGAAATCGTGTTTATGGTTCACCCTGATCAGAGTGAACAAGTACCAGGTATGATCGAACGTTATACAGGTGCGATTAAAGAAGCGGGTGGTTCTATCCACCGTCTGGAAGACTGGGGTCGTCGTCAATTGGCATACCCAATCGAGAAACTGCACAAAGCTCACTACGTTCTGTTGAACGTTGAAGCGCCACAGTCAGTGATCGATGAACTGGAAACTAACTTCCGTTTCAACGACGCAGTTCTGCGTAACCTGATCATGCGCACTAACGGTGCCGTGACTGAGCCATCACCAATGGCCAAGGTACGTGACGAACGTCGTGACCGTGCTCCTCGTGATTCTGACGAGCAGGTTGCAAACGACGAGTAATTCTGATGGACAACTGCCTGGTCATTACTGGCGTCATTTGCCGCCAACCTGACCGAAGCGAAAGTCCAGCCGGTGTCCCACATATGCATTTGTCACTTGAACATAAGTCGATGCAGCAGGAAGCCGGATACAACAGAGCCAGTTACGTTAGACTTCAGGTCGTCGTTGCCGGTGAGTTGTGCAGACAAACTCACAATTTGATGCAGGGTAGTGTGGTTCGGGTGACAGGCTTTTTAAACCGTCATCAAAGCCCGAGTGGTCAAGCGAAGCTTGTCCTTCATGCCCAACGAATTGAAATATTAAGTTAGGAGAAAGTTCATGGCTCGTTATTTCCGTCGCCGTAAATTCTGCCGTTTCTCTGCCGAAGGCGTGCAAGAGATCGACTACAAAGATACCGCTACTTTAAAAAATTATGTCACTGAAAGTGGCAAAATTGTTCCTAGCCGTATCACTGGTACCAGCGCTAAGTATCAGCGTCAATTAGCTCGCGCCATCAAACGCGCACGCTACCTGGCTCTGTTACCGTACAGCGATTCACACGCATAAGCCTGGTTCAACCGATACTGAGAGGATTAAACAATGGATATCATTCTGTTGGATAAAGTTGCTAACCTTGGTGGTTTAGGCGACAAAGTTATTGTTAAATCTGGTTATGCCCGTAACTTCTTATTCCCTCAAGGAAAAGCAGTTCCAGCAACCAAGGCTAACCTGGAAAAATTCGAAGTACGCCGTGCTGAGTTAGAAGCCAAACTGGTTGCTAACCTGGCCGCTGCACAAGAACGCGCTGCGAAAGTAGCTGAACTGGCTGAAGTTACTATCGCTGCTAAAGCGGGTGACGAAGGTAAATTGTTCGGTTCTATCGGCACTCGTGATATCGCTGATGCGATCACTGAAGCTGGTGTAGCTGTTACTAAAGCCGAAGTTAAATTACCACATGGCACACTGCGTGACGTTGGTTCTTTTGACATCGACTTGCAATTACACGCTGAAGTTACTGCGACCATTAAACTGGTTGTTGTGGCAGAAGCTTAATTGCTGCCAGGCACAGTGAATTTTCACTGTGCCTGATTCCTTTCTTATTAGTTCTCTTCTTAAAAAATACGACCTTATCACTGTCAAATTCTGACATTCTAGCTGCGATAAAAAAATCCACTGACTTTGCTTTTTCCACCTGATCTGGTATGCGAAAAATGCTAGGCTATGGCGCAATTGAACTACATCTTTGTGTTGGCTATTTTGGCCGACCAACAGTCAAAAATCTGGTGTTATGGCAAATCCAAAAGAACGATTTTCAAAAGATAAATATCAAAAAGATAAATATCAGAACGACAGCCAGGTAGCAGCGGTTAAGATGCCACCGCATTCGATTGAGGCCGAGCAGTCTGTGCTGGGTGGCCTGATGCTCGACAATAACGCCTGGGATCGGGTGGCAGAGAAAGTCGTTGATCACGATTTTTATTTGCGTTCACACAAATACATATTTCAGGCAATGACCAGTATTGCCGAAGCCAACCAACCGATCGATTTAATTACGGTTTCTGAATGGTTGGAGCGCAACCAGCAATTGGATGATATTGGTGGTTTTGCCTATTTAGGTGAAATTGCCAAAAATACCCCGAGTGCCGCCAACATTCTTGCCTATGCCGATATTGTGCGTGAACGCGCCGTGGTGCGGGATATGATTGCTGTCGCCCATGACATCGCTGATGCCGGTTACGATCCTCAAGGCCGCGACAGCGCGCAATTGCTCGATTTTGCCGAGACCAAAGTTTTTAAAATTGCGGAGCAACGTGCCAATGCCAACGAAGGCCCGGAAGCTATTCATAGTATTCTTGCCAAGACCATCGACAAAATAGACACCTTATTTCGAAATCCAAGTGCTGGAGGTATTACTGGTGTTTCAACCGGCTATATGGATTTGGACAAAATGACCAATGGTCTGCAGCCTTCAGATCTGATCATTGTCGCAGCCCGGCCGTCGATGGGTAAAACGACCTTTGCAATGAACCTGTGTGAACATGCCGCGATGAGCAGCGATAAGCCAGTACTCATCTTCAGTTTAGAGATGCCGTCTGAGCAAATTATGATGAGGATGTTGGCGTCTTTAGGACGTATTGATCAAACCAAAGTGCGGACTGGTCAACTCGATGATGAAGATTGGGCTCGTTTATCATCCGCCATTGAACTGTTAAATAGTAAAGGAAAAATGTACATCGACGATGCTTCGGGTCTGACTCCAACCGAAGTACGCTCCAGAGCGCGGCGTATCGCCCGCGAACATGGTGGTTTGTCGATGATCATGATCGACTACCTGCAATTAATGACGGTGCCGGGTCTTTCTGAAAACCGCACTCTGGAAATTGCCGAAATTTCCAGGTCGTTAAAAGCACTGGCAAAAGAGCTTAAAGTGCCGGTAGTTGCGCTGTCGCAGCTGAACCGGTCGCTGGAGCAACGCGCCGATAAAAGACCGGTCAACTCGGATTTACGTGAGTCTGGGTCAATCGAGCAGGATGCTGACTTAATTATGTTTATCTACCGTGATGAGGTATATCACGAAGACAGCGCCGATAAAGGCACGGCAGA
>JAHJNE010000178.1 GCA_018820995.1 Gammaproteobacteria bacterium
CTCGACGCAGATTTCAGCCTTGCGTCGATGGTTGAAGTTTCGAAACTTTTGAAAATTGTTTTGTGCTGATTTCCACGATGTCCGCTTTCAGTGAAAAGCACCGATTTAATCGAATTTCAGTGAATTTCCGCTTTTGGCACAAAGTGACTTTCCAACCGCTTTTCTGCCCCGTAAAGCGAGCCGGTGGTTTGGCCGGTTTTGAGGTTTTGTCACGCGGTGACCGAAACGCGCACTGTTTGAGCAATTTGACGTTAGCAAATCGCGAGCTTGTGCTGATGCCTCAAAATCGAGACAAACTTCCGGGCTTTATACGGGCTTCGCTTTGTCCTTCGGACCAGCTAAAGCTGTTCAACATTGCTCCTGCAATGTTGTGGCGAAGCAAAAGAAAGATCATCGCCATCGGCGAAACGCTTTTTTAAACTCTGTGTTTCCTCTGACGCATCAGACATTTACCATCCCTTCTGCTACACTCGCGACACTTTCCGCCGGGTCTGTCCGGTGCCAATCGAAGTGCCAATTTCCATGCAAACAGAGCGCCCCGAAAAACTTCCGATCAAACCGCTTTATCTGGCGGCTTTATTACTGCTGTTGGCAGAAGCCTGTTTTGCCGGGATTGGAGCGCTGGTGAAACTGACCAGTGCTAGCGCCAGTGAAGCGCAGGTGGTGTTTTTTCGAAATTTCTTTGCGTTATTGGTGATGCTGCCCTGGATTGTTTCCCAAGGTGTACAAATCCTGAAAACCAAACGCTGGTATTTGCATGTAAGCCGAGCGACCACCGGTATTGTGTCGATGTACTGCTTTTTTTATGTAATTAGTCAGTTACCGTTGGCGCAGGCAATGTTGGTGTTGCTGTTGTCACCTTTTGTGGTACCGATTATTGCACGGTTCTGGTTGAATGAACGGCCGAGCCGGTTGACGCTATTTGCCATTTTGCTGGGGTTTATTGGGGTTTTTGTTGCCATTCCACTTGGCGGTAAAGCGGGAAGTTTGTTTATCTTACTGCTCGGTTTGTTATCGGCTGTGCTGGTTGCCGTGACTAAAACTACCATTCGCTATATGTCTGATACTGAACCGGCGGCGCGGACGGTTTTTTACTTTTCGCTGTTGACAGCCATTATCTCCTTTGTCCCGGTACCTTTTTACTGGAACCCGTTGCCCGCAATCGCCTGGTGGGCGTTTGCTGGTATGGGCGTGTTAGCGGCAGTTGGGCAAATGGCGATGACCAAAGCCTATTCACTGGCACCCGCCAGTGACATTGGCATGTGGACTTACAGCAGCATTATATTTGCTGGCCTTTTTGGTTATTTATTCTGGCAAGAACCGGTCACAATGGCCTGGTTCGCCGGGGTGCTAATTATCTTTTACGCCGGGTATATCACCAGCAGACAACGCTTGCTGTAGGACTGAACGGTGGATCGGGTGCTGCTCCGCAAAGAACCAGCACCCTACTATCTCAAAAAGCTTCCTCTAGCTCTTCCTAAGTCACATTTGCAGACATTTCCTCAGACACTGCGTGTTGCAGTCGCCGGCGAAATTGCGGCAGCTTTTCGTGCCGGATAAAACACCGCCAGCTGCCCGACGACATAAAGCGCTAGCACGCCAAATATCAGCAGCGTTGGCTGTAGCGGCGCCAGTTCAAATTTACTGACCAGCCAAATATTCAAACCAATTGCAGCCGCGGCGCCAATCACCACCCCTAAGGTGCTGATGAGGAAGTTCTCCAGCATAAAATAGCGCATCACTTGCAACTGCGTCGCTCCTAAAGCCCGACGGGTGCCTATCTGACGGCGACGGCGGTTTATGCTAAACATGGCAAGACCAACGATACCAAAGGCCGTGATCAAGGTGAGGATTACAATCACCAGCAGCAATATTCGGTTCAGCGCATTATGGCTGCGATAGCTCTCTTCACGGGTATCTTCTAAGCTGGTGACACTGCGGATAATGCGGTTTTTATTCGATTCCGCTAACGCTTTTTCAATGATCGGCATCAGCTCATCACGCCGACCTGGTTCAGTCCGGATAATGTAACGACTGTTGCGGGTCTCCATTTGATACGGCACCAGCATACTGCGCTC
>JAHJNE010000179.1 GCA_018820995.1 Gammaproteobacteria bacterium
CAGCCGCTGAATTAACACCGGTAATTTTACCCACAATATTTGAACTATCTGCTGCAAAAGCAGACGACGACATACCTAGTACTGCTGAAACTGCAATCGCGGCGAGGGACCGCTTAAAACCTAATGTTCCGTACAAAGATTTCATTATTGTTCTCCAAGTTATTGTCAAAGAGAGTCTTTTCATTAGCTCTCTATCTCCAATATAAACTTGGGATGCTGGCTTTGTATACGATTTGTAAAAGTAAAAAACCTTCAACTTATCTATGTACCAACAATCCAACGCATATTGAAACCAAAGCGAACAAATTACAGATATGACGGTATCTGCAGCTGAAATATGCCAGCGTTCTCTCGCTTTAATTGATTATTAAGAGTTTTTTTTAATTAAAAAAGGAAATCAATTTCCGTTCAAAATCAACTCTATGTATTGAAAAATATACACTTCTTTGAATTTATACGAAAATCCAATTTGTATCATATTGTAACTATATATTTGTTTACATTTCAGTACTGTAAAACGTGTTGATCCATGGCAACGCAACGTCTTCTGGTTGCAATGTTTCGCCAGCGTCTATACGCAGCATTGGCGACAACTCACGGCCTTGCAATTCGCTGAATAATTGTCGGAACTTCTCGCCGGCACCACAATAGGTATCACCATAGCTGCTATCACCCAGCGCAATAATGGCCCAACTTTTTTCGCCAAACAGGGGGAAACGGTCCTGAACTTCAACAAAAAATGGCACTAAATCATCAGGAATATCGCCTTGGCCAGTCGTCGATGTAATGACCAGCCAATGATCGGCATTCGCCTTTTGCACGTCATTCAGTCGTGCCGGATGAAATAACAATGCCTGATGTCCCAATTGCTGTAACAAATCAACAGCCTGCTCGGCGACGTATTGAGCACCGCCATAAACGGTTCCTGCCATGATTGCGATTGTCGCCATCTGCTATTTTCCTTGTTTTGCCGGATCGCATTGCACCGGCAATTGTTGATAATCTAAAGTTGACCACAGTTGCTTAAAGTAATCATCAGTTGCCTGCCAACCAAACTCTGTAAACAAGGGTTTCAGTTCCTGTAAACCTGCATCAAACAGCAATAATTCCCCAGTTACCGGATGCTTTAGTTGGAGTCTTTTTGCCACCAGCATCAGGCGCTGCGCTGATAAGTGCTTAGCAAACAACTGATTGTGCTTGCCATCGCCGTGGCTGGTATCCCCAACTATCGGATGACGAAGATGAGCTAAATGTCGGCGAAGTTGGTGTTTGCGCCCTGTGAGGGGCTGCAAAGCCACTAAACTATATCGGGCCGCCGGATAACGACCCACAGGTACCGGCAGTTCAACCTGAGCGATTGGCCAGATGGCAGTTCGCGCATCCTGCGCAGCTTTATGCTGATTGGCTTGTTTATCCGCAATTTTATCTAGCTGCTCAAACAACGGATAATCAAGTAACAACGGGGCTTTGACATAACCACGCACGATCGCCAAATAGAACTTCTGCCAACTTTCTTCCTGATGTTGCTCGGTTAATAACCTGGCGATGTCGGAAGATAATGCAAAGACCAGGACGCCAGATGTCGGACGGTCTAACCGATGCACCGGAAAAACATGTCGACCAAGCTGATTGCGCAAGGTTTGCATCACAAACAACGTTTCATGCTTGTCTAAAAAAGAGCGATGGACCAGCATGCCAGCCGGTTTGTCGACAACCGCCAGAAAGTCATCCAAATATAAAATAGAGAGTAATGGCACCTCACTATGCAACAAACTGGCATTTTCGGTGTTGTTCTCAGTTTGATTTGAAGGCTGCAGAGAAAGGTCCATTTCAAATCAGCTCAGAACCGGACAAAGTTATATTGCTAAGCAATAAATCCAGCTGTTGAAGGTGCGTTAATAGAGGCTTTTTTTCAACAGTGATCGGTACCCAAGCTATTTCTGCCATTGGATAAATACTGCAATTGACTGGCAATGGTTGCTGGGTCTCAATCAACATCTGCATCCTTGGTAAAAAGATAAACTGTAGCCACTGCTCAAGCGTCATGAAATCACAAGCAAAGGGTGCTGTGCTGGCAAAAGCAGCAGCACTGGGTTTTTCGGTACTCCAAAGCTGCAAGGCCTTCAGTTCAAACTCAATCTGCTGCAATAGACGCGCAGTATGTTGATATTTCATAATTATTCCACTGATGCTTGTGACTTCGTTCTGCTGTTACTAACTATATTTGGCTGCTGTAAGCGTGATAAAACCGTCACTACAAGCAGACGAAATGAGTTTTCGATTTCGCGGCGATCCTAACACGACTTGTAATTTCCTGCAGTCAGCCGCATGATCGAAGTTCTTAAATTTGATATGCGATGGAAACAAACCGATGGGCTCTGTGTTTATCCTGATTTTACTGATGTTGGTCACTTATTTATTTTTACTGCAACGACGCCAGGACGAACGGGCAACCGGTCTTGCCAAACAACTCTGCCAACAGCAACAAATTCAGTATCTCGATTGCGCTAGAGTCAGTCATCGTTGGACTTCCGTCAAAGGTAAAAAAGGTTTTCGCACTTTATATCTGGTGGATTTCAGCGGCGATGGCGAAAGCCGCTATCAAGCGGAACTGTGGCTAAAAGGTCAGAAACTAGCCGCATTTGAGTTACCTGCCTTTAAAATGTAAGCGCGAGAATATTGTCAAACACCGCTACTCTTCACGCGAAGGTAATTGGGCTAACTTGGACCCAAGTTGGCCAGTCAGCATATCTTTAAACATCACCCAATCACCAGCCAAGCTATAGAAAGGGTAACGGAAAGTCGCAGGCCGATTGTGCTCAATAAAAAAGTGGCCAACCCAAGCGCAACCATAACCCGCTACCAGCAATAACCACCACCATTGCCACTGTCCGCTCACCAGCAAAAAAGCCAGCACTGTCAAAACCAACGAACTGCCGATGTAATGCAAAACGCGGCAGGCTGGTAGTTGATGTTCAGATAAGTAATATGGGTAGAATTCGGCAAAAGTAGTAAATTTTTGCCGATTTTTCGCTGAAGTTGTTTCTGCCATGAAAGGTTAACTTGTCGGTTGTTTTGACCTGAACAATAAGGTACCACTGACAGTTTGAAATTCAAGAGTACAGACTTTCTGATAATCATCCTGATGGAATAGTGGTAGATATTTTTCCAAGGTCACAAAGACACCAATGCCTTCCGATTCAGGTTCCATATCGACCCAATGATCAATCGCCTGCAGAAAAGTTCGCATGGCGGATGGTTGGTGATAGGCTGGGTTGCGCGCCAGAAATGCCAACATGTGGTAACGCTCTGCGGGCATCGCAGCATGAATTTTTTGCTCTTTTTCCAGCATTTGCCGCGTCGATAACAAACCGGCGGTCAACAGCATTTTCAACCGCCAATGCCAGAATCTATCACCGCTGAGTGCACTTGATGGCGTAGTGATACATGCAACGCCTAACAATTGATCACCCTGCATTAAACCCAGAAGTGGCTGCCCGGCATCCCAGAAAGCAGCTAAATCTTCACGGATCGCCGAGCGTAAACGTTTTTCATAGTCGGTTTGTTCAGAACGGAAAATCTGCATCAGCAGCGGATCGTCGTGATAAGCCATATATAAAATCGAAGCCGCTAATTTTAACTGTTCAGCATTTAATACTTCGACGGTCAGCGAAAGTTCGATAGAAGTGTCAGTCTGTTCCATGCATAAGAGCCTTTTATTGTTTTTGTGGCTTCATCAACATAGCAGGCAAACCGTCAGACGCAAACTTCAAAATGGCTAAAAATCAC
>JAHJNE010000180.1 GCA_018820995.1 Gammaproteobacteria bacterium
AGCTGAAGGCGAATGGCAAAAGTTATTTGCAGAAGTATCAGAGCCAGCGCTCAACAAAACATACAATCAATTACAGGTCAGTTACTTAGTGTTCCGGCAAAAGCAGGATGTGCGGATGTTCCGGCAAAAGCAGGATGTGCGGATGTTCCGCACTGATATTGACACCGCATTGCAAGTGCTTCGTTATCGATGAAGCACTTCTAGTGCGGCATGGCTGGTTGCCTAGCCGATACAAGCGAACAATAACCCGGGTTGCCAACATAGGCGCAGGACGCAGAACTCCTGGACATCCAACTCATGTGTCTTTTTATCTGCCCCCATATTACCGGCAGGGTAAAAATTTAAGCTTGACGAGCACTTGCTCCTTATCTGCATGTTTTTTTTATGAAATCAACATAACTTTGACTTAAACAAGCCAGCAATTAAATCAGATTGCGTGACGATGCCGACTAATTTTTGTTCGGCATTTAACACCGGAATATGATGCAACCCTTGATCAGACATCATCGGTACCAAGGTGGAAATATGCTCATCTTCATGCACAACGCTGATGCTCTTGACCATAATCTCAGCCACGTGGCGTTTATGCTGCAGCTTGTGGTTTTGCTTTAACAGCAACTGATGAAAATGGCGGAGCAAACCCCAATAGTGTGGTACTTGCAGGTTTTTCAAAAAATCGACTGTGGATACCACGCCAAGCAACCGATTTTCAGCATCAGTGACGGGCAACATACTAATTTTATGTTTACGCAATAACTGCCAAGCTAAAGCGGTGGGGCTATCTGGAGCAACGGTAATCAGATCTCTGGACATAATATCGTGACAGCGAATAGTGCTGCTTTTCCGCTGATAGGCATGCAATTGAGCTTCGCTATAAAGTCGCTCTAAGTCTTGCTCGCTTATATCCACCACGGTATCAAAGCTATTTAATGCGTTGATTAAGTCTTCCGGTTGCAGACCAAGACGTTTTAACGGGGACGCATCATGATGTAAATGCACAGGATCGTATTTTGTTGGCGCAGCTTGCAGTCCGCGTTTTAGCCAAAACTTCTGTAGGATCAGCGCCACCAACAGCATCACAGCGACATTCAGAGCAACCGGAACCAGCAGAAACTCAATGCCCAGCAAATGCTGATCCGCTGCTGCGATGACGGGTACTAAGGCCGTGGCGCCGCCTGGCGGGTGCATACATTCAAAAATGTACATCGCAAACAGCACAGCCGCGATAGTGACGGCGGCCATCAGGGCAAAATCAGTAAACAGGTGTGAGCAAAGCAGTCCTATACTGGCAGGAATAAGGTGGCCGGCCGCAAAGACCCAAGGCTTGGCCAACGGGCTATTGGGCAGTGCAAATAACAGAACGGATGATGCGCCCATCGACGCCAATAAAATAATGGTGCCAGAAGAATTGGCCAGTTGCAGACTTATGGAAGTGACCAGATATAGGGCGACAAAAGCCGCCATAACAACTTTAAGGCGATCAGCAAGAGGGATTGTCGACAGTCGCTGTCGATCAGATTGCATCAAGCCAAGTTGAGCGAACAGATTCGCGATGAGCCGTTTCACTTTTGTTTGCACCGTACATACCCAGGGACGTCATCCAGTTGGCGCGATTATAGGGGGATCGCTTAGGAAAAACACTAGCGCCGGTTATCCATGCCCGACAGTTCATTGACCGAGGTCGGCCTTTGGTGTTCCGAATATCAGTTTAGCCCTAAGCTTAGTTGATCTTGTGCCTGGCTATTTTGCCGACCAGCCATTTCACCTTTTTTACTTATTCACTTATGCACTTATTCACTTTTGTCGCCATCACAAACCAGGCGACAACTGACAGCGCTGAAATACATGCAAGCGAGTGCGCCGCTGCAGGTTAGTGCGCCGCCGCTGGTGCACTGGTTGCCCCCGCAGGCTGTGGCCTGATAAATAATAACAACACAGTTGCCGAGCCAATTAAGCCGAGACTAACGGCGCTAAAGGCATCGTTGTACGCCATAATGGTGGCTTCGCGTTGCAAAGTGCGCTGCAACATCGCCAGCGCCTGACCGGATTGCTGACTCACCGATTCCAGTTGCTGCAAGACATTGACCGTGGCAGGTTCAAACAGATTCACCTGTTCTGACAAATGCCACAGATGCACAGCATATTGATGTTCGACTAAAGTGGCCAATAAGGCGATGCCAACAGCGCCGCCTAAATTCCTGAAAATATTAAATAAACTGGACGCTGAGGGCAGATCTTGCGGCTTGATGCCCTGGATCGCCAGCAACGACATTGGCACCATAATCAGCGGTTGTCCCAAAGCGCGGATCAACTGCGGAATAATCAGCTGATCATGGGCCATATCCAGCGATAAATGACTGGTCAGCAGGCTCGACAACGCAAAGAGTAAAAAGCCGGTCGCCACCAAATATTTGGAGTCTATCCACTGCATCAGCTTGGGAACCAGTGGCATCAGCACCAGCTGTGGCAAGCCCATCCACATAATCACTTCACCAATTTGCAGCGCGTTGTAACCCTGCACCCGCGCCAGATACAGCGGCATTAAATACACTGAGCCATATAACCCCAACCCCAGCATAGCGCTGGCAATACTGGCCACCAAAAACTGCGACTGACCGAGGATCCGTAGCTGCAATAATGGCTCTTTGGCACTCAGTTGCCGCCAGACAAATAACACCAGACTACTGACAGAAAAAGCGGTAAGTAACACAATATGCGGATCGGTAAACCAGTCTTTGCGCTGGCCCTCTTCCAGCAAATATTGTAACGAGCCTAAACCTGCAGCCATCGTCAGAATACCAGGCCAGTCCGTGGCTCTTTTGGCGTCGGCCTGGCCTTTTTGCAAGCCAAACGATAACAGGATAAACATCAAGATGCCGGCTGGCAGATTGATATAAAAAATGTAATGCCAGCTAAATTGCGCCGTTAACCAACCGCCTAACGTCGGCCCGATAGCTGGCGCAAAAGTGGCGGTAATGCCAAATAACGCCATGCCTTTGGCGCGCATCGACAACGGTAGCTTTAAACTGATAATGGTAAAGGCGGTTGGGATCAACACCCCGCCTGCCATGCCCTGAAAGGCCCGGAATACAATCATCGATTCCAGATTCCAGGCAAAAGAGCACAACAGCGAAAAAAACGTAAAGGCCGCAGTCGCCGTCAGAATAAAAGGTCGCAAGCCAAAACGCGCTGCCAGCCAGCCACTCATTGGAATAACAATGACTTCGGCAATTAAATAAGAAGTGGAGATCCAGGAACCTTCTTCCACTGTGGCCGATAACGCGCCTTGAATATCTTGCAATGAGGCGTTGGTGATCTGAATGTCCAGCACCGCCATAAAAGCGCCAACGATGCCCCCGATCACGGCTATCCAATCCAGTTTTGACGGCTGATCGGCAGGGCCTGCAGATACTGCCGGGCTTCTGCTGCGGCTCTTATCGCTACTCATATCACTACTGATGTTGCGGCTCATATTGCGGCTCCTGGTAGCTGACCTTATTTTGCAGCAGCAGTGAGCGCAGCCGCTGTGTTGGCATTCGCAGCATCCAGGCTTGCTTGAGCATTTTCACTACTGCCGGTATCAACCTGCACATACATCGACATACCGGCCCGTAACGGCTGCGCCGGGTGTTGCCCTGGCAATAAACGCACTCTGACCGGTAAACGCTGGACGACTTTGGTAAAATTACCGCTGGCGTTTTCCGGTGCTAACAGTGCAAATTTGGCCCCGGAAGCGGGCGCTATGCTGTCGACCACCCCTTGCCAGGACTGGTCCGGAAAGGCGTCAGCATGCAGCGTGACAGTTTGACCCACCGCCATGCGGGTTAATTGCGTTTCTTTATAATTGGCATCCACCCAGACCTGGGCGGTAGACACTAATGCTAGCAGGCTGTCGTTGGGGGTTACGTATTGGCCAAGCCGTAAATTACGTTTACCAATGACGCCATCGCTAGGCGCCAGAATGCGGGTATAAGAGACATCGAGTTCCGCCAGCGTTCGTCTGGCAACTGCGCTTTGTACCGCCGCCGTCAATTCATCTTTTTCAGCTGCCAGCAGCGCCAGTTGTTGTTGCTGCACGCTTAGCTGACTGCCAGACGCCTGCACTAAAGCTTTGGCTTGCGCCTGGTCTGAACTTAAATCATTTAAGTTATCCACCGAGGCATAATGTTGCTGTTGCAACTGCGCAATCCGTTTAATTTTATGCTCGGTTTTTTCCAACACTGCCTGATTAGCACGGCCTTTGGCGGCAGCTTCCGCGATTAAACTTTGCTGCAATGCATTTTTGATTTCGAGGCTATGCAACTGGGCGGTTAATTGCTGCAGTTCAGCTTCGGCCTGCGCCAATTTTGCCTGATAAGGGGCATCGTCAATCAAAGCCAGCAACTGACCGGCGCGGACTTCTTGATTGTCCTGCACAAAACTTTCGCGCACAAAACCCGATACTTTAGGTTTCAGCACCGTAATATCCGTTTGCACATAAGCGTTATCGGTACTTTGCACATAACGGCCATGCTGATACCAATTCAGACCTAAGCCGGCTAATAACAGCAAGACAATGGTGCCGACACTCAACAGCAATATTTTTTTCATGGTGCTTCTCCTTTCATTGCCCTTAGCCTACTATTGTTCTGATAAATGTATTAGTCGGTTAAAACGCAACTGATTGTTGCCCAGATGAGACAATCACAATGGCGGATCTAAATGAGTTGTGGGTTTTTAGTAAAGTAGTGGAAAAAAGCAGTTTTACTGCGGCTGCAGATGCTCTGGGCTTAACCAAATCTACCGTCAGCCGGCGGGTGGCAGAGTTGGAACAGCGCCTCAATTGCCGACTGTTAACCCGGACCACCCGACAACTTAATGTCACCGCTGCCGGCGCCCAACTTTATGCGCAGTGTCAAGCCGCGCTGTTGGTGTTGCAAGAAGCAGAACAACAACTGGTCAGCAGCCTGGACGAAGTGCAGGGTTTACTGAAAGTAGTGTCACCAATTGAATTTGGCCAACTTTTTCTGGCTGATTTAGTCGCGCAGTTTATGCATCAACATCCACAGCTGATGGTCGAACTGGAATTTTCTAACCGCAAAACCAACCTGATTGATGAAGAAGTTGATGTGATGTTCCGGATTGAGCTTGGCGATGATTCATCGATGATTGCCAAGCCGATAGTCTCAAGCTACGGCACCATGGTCGCCGCTCCGATTGTAGCCGAGCGGTATCAACATTTAGCCGGGCCAGATTTAATCCCGGCAGAGCAAGTGATGCTGGTGCAAGGGCCACATACCAGTAAACAGTGGCAAATGCGTATGGGCGAGCGGATCGTGGAACTGAGTACCAATCACCGCATTCAATGCAATAGTATCAGTGCAGTGCGCAGCATGACATTAGCCGGGCATGGTGTCAGCTTGTTGCCAGATTTTCTGGTGCAGCAGGACATTGAACAGGGCAAGCTGGTGCCGCTGTTTCTGGAATGGCAAACCCGCTCCCATTGTATTTATGCCATTTATCCCAGCCGGCGATTTATGCCTGCGAAGCTGCGGCTATTTCTGGATTTTGTTACCGAAGCAATGCAAAAGCGCAGTCGTGAATTTTATCAGCACAACACCGAGTCCCATCAACATTGGTCGCCCATTCTTAAACATCGCTACAAAACCAATATACCGCTGGTGCTGCGCTGAGCTGTTAACTTGAGGACTATTAAAGCGCAAGCTGTCGTTGCTGCTGATTGCATTTATTCTCTGAAATTTTTGAGGCTGTGGCTGCAGAGCCATTGTTACTTCGCCACCAGGTTTCTTTTATATGGTTTCATCCAGAAGGCTATTGTTCCTTTTTCCGATGCCTGTCCTAGGATTTTGGATTTTAGGGTCATGGAGCGACTGGGGGCTGGTCTTGCGTTTTGCCGCCTAACTTCAAACGGCAAAACGCAAGACCTGTCCCCATTTGTTGGGTTGCATTGGTTTTATGCTTTAGCTATAAGGGTGAAATTTAGTCAAATCATCTGTTTTGACTTAGGATTTGATCAGCTGCAGGCATCAGCGTGATGCCTGTGCCCGACAATTCATTTAATTGAGGTATGGAAACCATGTTTAAAAGATGGCTGTTGGTGCTGTTCCTATGTTGCCCCTTTTTGCTCAAAGCGCAGGTGGCAGTAGTGTTTGCCGGTGCTGGCACTTGTGACGGCTGTGCTGAGGCGGTGGCACTGTTGTTACAGCAGCAACACTATCAGGTGCGTTTGGTGGACGAAGATCAGCTAGAGGCTGCTGCGTTGCAGGGGGCTAGCCTTTATGTGCAGCCCGGCGGTTCGGACGACATCATGGATACCTTAAATGTGTTGTCTGCCGGCCAAATTCAGAGTATCCGCGATTTTGTGCTGCGGGGCGGCAACTATCTGGGCATTTGCGCCGGCGGTTATTTGGCCGGGCAATATGCCGACCGAGCCGAAGGCAGCGGGGCCTTTGCACTGGTGGAACTGGCAGAAATTGATCAGGAAATTGTCGGGGACAACAGCGCACAGTTTATTCCTCTGCGGCTGCCGGGCGAAGCGACTACCCGCAGCGTCTATTATCAGGCGGGTCCACATTTTGGCACAGAGTTACCGGCCGGCGGCAAGGCTTTAGCGTATTACGTAGGATCCAATCACATCGCTGCGCGCATTTCGGCCTACGGCAAAGGCAGGGTTGGCCTGATCGGCCCGCACTACGAAGCCGACCGCAGCTGGTATGCCGCCGACCAGTTGCCGGTTACGGCTGCAGAGCACAAGGATTTATTCTTTGCCATGCTCAAACATCTCAACCAGTAACTGTGACGATTGCGGTTAAGTCTTGCGTTTCGCCTCCCGAAAACTCAGGAGAAAGTCAGAACACCCATCTAATTCCCATTCTCTTAGGATTCATTCTAGTTTTAAATCGCAGAATAACTCTCAGGACACTCATCCAATTTCTAACCTTCTTTTATGCTGTAGCTTTTTCTGATACCTGTCCTAGGTTTTAGCTGATAGCTGGAGCAACGCCTTTGACACAAAAAGGGAATTGAAGACAAAAACAAAGTAAAATAATAAAGATATATACTATTTCCGAGCATACCGACGTCAGTCTCCGAGGCAAAGCTGAGGGGGACGTCTATTGATACGACATTGAAAACCTATGCGGTTAATTTGTGCTATTTTCAAACTAATTGATTTGGTGATCCATTTCACGAATTAGGGCTAAATTGATGCATTTCCACGCGTGCATCAAAGCCGGAGCAGTAAGTGATTTTTTGCCCACCCTCAGCTTTTGGAGCCACTTGTAATAATGAAAAGCACAATAGCTCTCTTTGTTTTTTTCCTGATATTAAATTCATCTGTAGCTGCACAAGAACAGATTTTGTTGGCCGCAGAAGATGCTTGGTATCCCTATTCAGCAAAAATAGGCCGAGAAGTAAAAGGGCGCTCGGTTGATATCGTTAAGGCAGCATACAAGGCTATTGGAGCTGAACTGACTTTGGATGTTATTCCCTTTAATAGAGGCTTTATTAGAACCAAGGATGGACATTATGCCGGTGTGTTTAATGCAGGTGTCAATGATGAGGTCAAGCGCAATTACTTGATTCCGAGAAACACAATTGCTCTGAGCGAACAGGTGGTTGTGGCAAGATCAGGTGAGTCTTTTCAAAATAAAAACTCATTCAACCATAAGCGATTGATACTGACCTTAGGTTACACATACCCTACCGACATCACAGATAATCCTCGGAATCAAATCGACCGCACAGTTGGGGATGTAAATTGTTTGAGAATGGTAGCTGCGGGACGTTCAGATTTCACTATTATAGATAGACTTGTGTTTTTATCTCTCCTTCAAAATGAACCGGAACTAAGACAAAAATTAACGATTGTGGGCAACCTTGAACCGAACAAAATTTATGTCTTGTTTTCAAAAAATGATGTGGGGAAAAGAGCATTGTTATTATTTGACCGGGGTATGGACATCATCGCCCGCGATGGGACGTTGAAAGAAATCGAGGATACTTGGGAATCCAAACTTCGCTAAACTTTACGAGCCTCATGGCAAGGCTTTGCGACGAGCGTCATTTTTAAATCTCAGGACACAAATCCAATTCCTAACCTTCTTTTATACTGTTCCTTTTTCCGATAGCTTTCCTAGGTTTTAGCTGACTTTCATCCAGATATTTCAGCAAGCAAATCACTCTTATTAATTTACCCGATTGTGCAGCCATGTTATTTTTGTGCAGTCAAAGGTTAATTTTTTGCAGTACTGACCTTTGCCGGTTTTACTCACCTCACCTGTATTTGGCATACGACTAAAGCCTACAATCAGGCTATTTCTGCCCAGCGTTTTGCTTAACTAAGGAACTAAAAAATGATTACAAGGAACACGCAAGCCATATGGTTAGCCATGTTGGCGCTATTTTGTCTGCCGCTACATGCACAAGAAACGGCCCCAACTAAAGCCCAACAACAATTAGAAGCAGCCTATGCAGCAGCGAATGCGGTGCTGCAACAGGGGCCGGTTACAGTCGGTATTCTAGATCAAGCTGAAATTAAAGTGCCGGCGGGCTTTAGTTTTGTGCCAAAAGCCGAATCGATGCAATTGCTAGCCGCGATGGGCAACGGCACAAATCCAGAAGTAGAAGGCATGTTGTTTCCAACCAGCGACGAAAATAACGGTTGGTTTGTGGTGGTTAGCTACGAAAACACCGGTTTTATTAAAGACGATGACGCCAAAGAATGGAATACCTCTGAAATGCTCAATAGCATCATCGAAGGCACCGAAGCCGGTAATGCCGAACGGCGAGAAATGGGCATTGCCGAAATGGAAGTGAGAGGTTGGGCCGAAGTACCTAAATATGACGTCAGTACTCACCGTTTGGTTTGGTCGCTAAAATCAGTCGACAAAGGCGCAGATAATGAACTTGATGCTGGCGTCAACTACAACACAGTGCTGCTGGGGCGTGAAGGTAAAATCAGTTTAAATATGGTAGCGAGTCTGGCAGATTTGCCGGCATTAAAGCCGGTTGCCAATAACCTGTTGGCGCAACTGGAATTTAAAGCAGGACGCGCCTATAGCGATTTTGATGCCAGCACCGACAAAGTCGCCGAATATGGTCTTGCCGCCTTAGTCGTTGGCGCCGCTGCGAAAAAGCTTGGATTGTTCGCGGTGATTGCCGCATTTTTCCTAAAATTTATCAAAATTTTTGCGGTTGCAGGCGCAGGTTTATTCTATGGTGTGCGGAAATATTTCAGCAGCAAAAAAGCAACAGCAAGCACTTCGGAATAGCACATTATATCAGCAATAGCGGTTGGCACTTAGTGGCACTGTGATGTTCCACCCAGTCGCGACAAATACAAGCTGGGCCCATGCACCTACGCAACAACATCACTACAGGTCGGTTGGTACTCAATTACAAATAATCATCAATTGAATTGTTTTAAAAACTAACAAGCCTGTCATTACTACGGTCTGGTATTGTCTTTTTTCGTTGCTGTGCCGGCAGCCTTAGCTGGCAGTAGTTTTTCGATGCCTGTCCTTGTTTTTGTCGAAATCAGGACGAGTTAAAGCGAGCAGTGAAGCAATCTATCGCAATCTATAATGAATACAGGCCGCATCTTATTTTGGGTATGAAAACGCCTAACGAAGTGCACAAAAAAGCCAGTTGCAGTATGCAACTGGCTTAATTCAAAACCGTCAACGTATAGGAGGACGAGTCAACATCAACTACAGCTTTAAAGAACTCAGCCCGTTGCTGTGTGTCTGCAAGTTGTTGTTCTAATTATTTAATTCGTTGCTCTGGCGTTAAAGATGAAGGCTCTGACATAGAAATGCCTCGCGGATGAAATGGCGATGACGCTAAACTCCAATCTAATTTACTCCACTTACGAAGCCAAACCAATACAGTGCTGCAGCCTTGAATACCGTAACGCTCTTGCGCTTGTTTGTCAGTCAGTTCGCCTTTTCAACTTGCTCGACAACCGCCAATTTGAAGGCAAGGGGATAATCTTTCTGTGAACGCTTAATTATTGAAATTATGACATTCTCCAAATTTAAGGATAAAAAGTGTCAACGTTATTTAGGGCGGGTCAACCGCTATAAAAAAGCCAGACCGAAGTCTGGCTTTTGCATCAAGTAAGTTTACTTAAACCTAAGTTTATTCCACTTTATTCACTTTCAACACCGGCGCTGCGCTGTCGTTGGCGTTGACGGCAAACTTGTAAGCTGCAGCATCTTTCACGTCAATTTTCAGGTTAGGGCCGGATTTGCCGAGCACTTTGTCGGTATCGAGCGTCACGTCCTGACCATCATTACCACCGCCAAAGTCGACGGTAGACCAGTCACTGGAGGCCACTTTAAACTCGTAGTTACCCACCGCCAGATTCAGTTGCACACTGTATTGGCCGGAACCGTTATAGGTGAACGGGTCGCTTTCGCCCCAGCCGTTCATGCCACCACGCAGGAACACTTTGGTGCTACCGTATGGCACATATTCACTGACCGTCAGCACCGGTGCTGTTGGCACTGTAGCATCCAGTTTGAATACATAGCTCGAAGTTGTGGCAAAGTTACCTTTTAAGTTCGGACCGGATTTGGCCAAGGTTTGTGGCGTGTCAAAGATCACATCCTGCTCACCGGACTTGGCGCCAAAATCGACGGTCGACCAGTCACTGGAAGCGACTTTAAACTCATAGTTGCCCGCTTCCACTGTAACTTTAGCGGAGTAAATACCATCACCATCGTAATTGAAGGCATCCGCTTCGCCCCAACCATTCATACCACCACGCATATAGACGGTGGTTAAACCGTATGGCGCGATATCCGGCGCACCCATGGTGGCGTCAGCTTTCAGACCCACACCTTGTGCGCCCATTTGTGGTTTGACAAACACCGCTGCGGTATAAGCCGGCACCACAAATTCGCCATCGCTACCCACGGTATTAAAATGCGCGTCTTGTACAATAGTGTCGCTTGAGCCTTGCAGCACTTGATGCAATTCAAAACCTTGTGCTGTTGGCACCTTGTGGGTTTTCTCGGCATTGGTACCGTTGATGACAACAACCACAGCGTCATTCGCCGGGTCTAAATCGGCTAAGCCCACACCATCGTCAATGCTCATCACAATCAGGCCTTGCGTCATGGTTTTGCCAATATTATGGAAGCCAACACGTGCCATTACATCGCTGCCCGTGGTTAAACGGAACAGTGGGCTGTTATGACGAATTTGCAGAAACTCATTAAACACGTCTGATGCAAAGTTGATATTTTGCGGTGCAGCGGCGGTGCTTGGATTGTTGGCAATAGGTTTAATGGTATCCCAGGCACTTTGGTTGTCTTGTGCCAGTGGTAACCCCACATTCCAGTTGTTACTTTGTTTGGTGAAATCGACAAAGTTAAACCAGTCGCCGGCATCATAACTATTGCGGTCCATCGATTTTGAACGCAGCAAGTCATCGCCCATTTGCATAAATGGAATGCCCTGGCTTAGTAATGGGATCGCCAGCGCAATGTTGTGAATGCGCACCCGATTTTCAATACTGACATTAGCATTGAGACCAAACTGCAATTTATCCCATAACGATTCATTGTCGTGCTTCGACACATAGTTAATGATGTCCGCCGGATCGGTGGCATAGCCTGCTGGCTGACCATTCCAGGTCACGCCGCCAGCCGTGCCGGTATTGCCTTTATAGTCCTTAAAGACAAAATCTTTTAAAGTGCCGGCCATGCCGATTTCAATAAAGTTTTGTTGTTGCAGATTACCGACATCCGGATCATTGGCAAACAAGGCCGCACTGCGCACAGAATCACGAATGCGGTCGTTAAAACTACCCACTTCGGTGCCGGCTAAATTCGCCTGGCGTGCCTGCACAAAGCGGGCATCATTGGCGACTTCACCAAAGTTCCAACCTTCGCCGTAGAAATAGGTATCTGGATCAACGACTCTGACTGCGTCCCGCGCAGCCAGAATCGCAGACAGTGGATGATGCCCCATGATGTCAAAACGGAAGCCGTCAAACTTGTACTCTTTGGCCAAAGTAACCAGCGAATCACTGACAAACTTGCGCATCATTGCATGTTCAGTCGCGGTATTTTCACAACAAGTTGACCGTTCGATAGTGCCACTGACCGGGTTATAACGGTGGAAATAACCCGGAACAATTTTATCGAACACTGAGTTATCAAATAAACCCGATGAACTGGTGTGGTTGTACACCACGTCTAAGACCACGCGCAGGCCAATGTTATGCAGCGCCTGGTTCATCGCGCGCATTTCTTTGACCCGAGCCACCCCTTCTGGCGTTGAAGCGTACGAACCTTCCGGCACGTTAAAATGCTGTGGATCATAACCCCAGTTAAAGCTGTCGGTACCACGCATCGCTTCGACCAACGCCTGAGCATTTTCACCAGAGTTCTGGTAACCCTTCATCACATCTTCCAGTTTGGTACTGC
>JAHJNE010000181.1 GCA_018820995.1 Gammaproteobacteria bacterium
AAGTTCTGATGCAAGCAGGGCACGCTTGGTATCGAGGTCGGGTTGGGCATCAGCGTTATATGCCAAAATCACACGGCTTTGGTTATGACGTCAGTTTTTTTTGGCTGGATTTGTCTCAAATATCGACGCTTGATCAACATGGCTCGTTACTAAAAAATGAACAGTTTGGTGCTTTTAGCTATCGGCGTCGCGACTATCTGCAAGGTGAGGCTGATTTGCAGCAAGCGGTGCTCGATAAAGTCGTTGGACTTGGCGCTAATACCTCCGGTATCAATCAGGTTTTTTTGCTGACGCCGCTGGCGAACTGGGGGTTATATTTTAGTCCGCTCACTTTGTACTACTGTTTTGCCGAGGGACATCTTCAGTGTTTACTGGCAGAAGTGAGTAATACGCCCTGGAATGAACGGCATTATTATTTGGTGCCTATTATTCACAATCCTGATGTAGAACAAAAGCCTACAGATACGACTGCGTTTGCTGCCACAGATGGTAACACTTATACACAGCACACAGAGAAAGGTGAATTCACTGAATTTACCCAGCCAAAAAATTTCCATGTATCGCCATTTAATCCGATGGATATGTTGTACCAATGGCAGGTCGGCACTCCGGGATCGCAGTTGCAACTGAGTATTAGTAATTGGCGGCAACAACAAAAAATTTTTAGTGCCTGGTTTACGCTAGAACGGCAACCACTGACCGCAGTAGCCTTAAAACAGCTGCTGATCCACACACCATGGCAGTGCGTACAAGTGGTGTTTCGAATTTATTGGCATGCGCTGAAGTTACTAGTCAAAGGACTTCCGCTGTATGGCCACAAAAAGCCAGAGGACCCTGCTTTATGACATTTTCACTTGCGCAACCATCAGTATTGGCAAATTTGGGAACACTTGACAAAGTTTGCCGTAAATTGATGCTTGCTTATCTGGCAAAGCTGCAGCAAGGCTGTATTGAATTAGTCGAAGATCACGATAGACAACTGCTTGGCGACAGTAAAGCGCAGTTACGTGTCACGTTAACTGTGGTTGATGCCGCGTTTTATCAAAAGCTGGTGTTGGGTGGTTCGGTCGGGGCGGGTGAATCATACATTGACGGTCATTGGCGTACTGACAACCTGACTGGTCTGGTGCAGATTTTTGCCCGTAATGCGGCGTTATTGGATGCGCTGGAGTCCGGGCTTGCCCGTCTGAGTAAACCTGCGCTTAAATTGTTAAACTGGCGCAATCGTAATACGGTATCGCAATCAAAGAAGAACATTTCTGCGCATTATGATTTGGGGAACAGCATGTATCAGTTGTTTCTGGATCCAAGCATGATGTATTCCAGCGCGGTTTACCCGAATGCCGACAGCACACTCGAACAAGCACAGCAGTATAAGCTGCAACAGATTTGTGAAAAGCTTCAATTAAGCGAGCAGGACCATCTACTGGAAATTGGCACCGGCTGGGGCAGTATGGCGATTTTTGCCGCCCGCAACTTTGGCTGTAAAGTCACGACGACCACCATTTCGAAAGAACAACACGATTACGCCGCAGAGCAGATCGCCGCGGCCGGTTTAGAGCACAAAATAACGTTACTGTTTCAGGATTACCGCGAACTGACCGGACAATATGACAAGCTAGTATCAATTGAAATGATTGAAGCTGTGGGTCATGAATACCTTGATGGCTATTTCGCAAAATGTTCAAGTTTATTAAAAGCCAATGGCCTGATGGTATTGCAAGCGATTACCATCGCTGATCAGCGCTATGAGTTTTACCGTAAAGAAGTCGATTTTATTAAAAAGTTTATCTTCCCAGGCGGCTGTTTACCTTCGATGGTCAGAATGGCGGATTCAGTAGCCAACCATACTGATTTGGTTATTCGTCAGGTACAGGACATCGGTTTTGATTATGCGCGGACTGTCGCAGATTGGTGCAGTAACTTCATGGCTGGCCGCGATGCGGTACACCAACTAGGGTACGATGACCGGTTTGTACGCTTATGGCACTTCTATCTTTGCTATTGTGAAGGCGGCTTTTTAGAGCGGGCAACCAGCGCAGTGCACATGGTTTTGACCAAACCCGGCAGTCGTCATCAGGTATAAGTTGGACGATTTACCATTGATGCGGAACTGTGTTATAACTTTATAAAAGTTAACGGATATTACGCTCTAATGACCCGCTCCCAGGATGGTAATTCAGTTCATACTGCGTTTGATGCAGAGAAGATAAAACAGCTGCAGGCGGAGAACCTACAGCTGTCTGAACAACGTCTTGCTTTATTGCAGCAAAATCTCGCGCTGCAACACGAAACAACGATCCTCCACCTAATCAATAAACTCGCTTTGCAACTCAATGAATTAATGACAGAGCAGGAAATTTATGACTTTGTCGCACAACAAATAGCTGCTGCATTAGGTTTTGAAGATTGTGCCATTTTCAGCTGTGATGAAAAGCAACGAACCTTGCAGCGTGTTGCGGCGGTTGGCTCGCGGGATGTGCCCGAACATCAGGGGTTCGGGCAACTTGAGTTTGGTCAGGGTATTGTCGGATTGTGCGCCGAAACAAAAGCACCTGTCTTGGTTGCTGATACCCGGCATTCTCCCCATTATTTGAAAGATGTTTCAGAGCGGTTATCTGAACTTGCGGTACCCGTGTTGGATCAGGGGCGTTTGTTGGCGGTTATCGACTGTGAACAATGGGAAGCCCGATTTTTCGATGAAAATCATCAACAAATTCTGCAGCATGTGGCATCTATTCTGAGTAGTCGATTACGCAAATTACAGGATTTGGCGCAATTAGAGCACTCAATCACCAAACTGGAATATGCTGAATTAGTGCAAAAGGCACTATTTAATATCGCGTCATTGAGCTACGACGCCAATGATTTTCATGCCTTTTACCAGCAAATCCATCACAGTGTAAATTCACTGATTTACGCACCTAATTTTTTTATTGCTTTGTATGATGACCAAGAAGAAATTCTTCAATTCCCATACTTTGCGGATACCACTGAACACATAAGCCCGGAAACAATTTACCCTAAGGAAATTTTAGCGAACAGTCTGACCGGTTATGTATTTCGTACGGATAAACCATTGTTGGCTGACCGCCTGATGTTAGAAGAGTTTGATCGGACTAAAGAAGTCATCGCTTATGGCTCTCCGCCGGAAAGCTGGCTTGGGGTGCCTTTTCGTTCAGGAGATGCAGTCCGCGGCGTGGTGGTTGTACAAAGTTACGAGGCCAGTGTTGCTTACGATCAAAAAGATTTGGAACTGCTAACGTTTGTGTCGCACCATATTTCCAGTGCGTTGGAGCGGGTATTTGTGCAGCAACGTTTATTGCATCAGGCGTTACATGATGCGCTGACCAATTTACCGAACCGTATTTTATTTATTGATCGCGTCAACCATGCCTTTAAACGCCGTAAACGGTTTCCAGATAAAATTGTGGCGGTGATGTACCTTGATCTGGACCGTTTTAAAATGGTCAACGATACCTTAGGTCATCAGGTAGGTGATGAATTTTTAATTGCGGTTGGTACGGCATTAAAAATCTGTCTGCGGCAAAACGATACCCTGGCTCGACTCGGGGGTGATGAATTTGCGGTGCTGCTCGAAGATGTTAAATCAGTGGCAGATATTACTGAGGTGGCGGACCGAATCGCCGAAAAGTTACAAACACCACTGCAACTAAAACAACATCGTTTGCAAACGTCAACCAGCATTGGGATTGCCTTTGCTGATTGCTTAACCGAAGACATTGATACCGATGAGCTGATCCGTCAGGCCGATATTGCCATGTATCAGGCAAAACAAGATGGTCGTGGAATTTGGCGATTGTTTTGTGCGGAAATGGATTTAGAAACGACCAAAAATTACCAGCTCGAACTGGAAGTAAAAGCGGCACTACAACAACAACAGTTTGTACTGCATTATCAACCGATTATCGATTTAGCGACCGAAAATACCGCAGGCTTCGAAGCGCTGATCCGGTGGCAACACCCAGAGCGCGGTTTTATAGCGCCCAACGATTTTATCCCCCTGGCCGAAGAGCTCGGGCTGATGAGTCAAATTGATCTTTATGTCGTAAGAACTGCCGTTGAGCAAATTCAGCGTTGGCGGTTCGATTACGCCACCGAGTTTTATGTGAGCGTGAATATCTCAGGGCGTAGCTTCTCAGAAATTGATTTTGCGGACAAAGTCCTTTCGTTATTAACTACTTTTGATGTGCCTGCGAGTTATCTGGCGATTGAAATTACCGAACGCGCTTTGATTGATAAAATGGGTCAGGCAAAAATTAGTATCAATAGTTTACGGGATGCCGGCGTGAAGATGCTGCTCGATGATTTTGGCACCGGTTACTCCAGCCTGAGTTATCTGCATGAATTCCAGCTGGATGTGTTAAAAATAGATCGCACTTTTATTGCTGGGATCCGGCCGCGTATTCAGGAAAATCCTGTGGTCAATACCATTATTACCCTTGCCAAAACGTTGCAACTTAAAGTGATTGCGGAAGGCATTGAAACCAGTTTACAGCGTAAATTATTAACCGAGCTTGGCTGTGATGCAGGTCAAGGATACTGGTTTGCGAAACCAATGCCGGCCCGTGAAGCGGTGGACTGGTTGAAATAAGCGTTGGCATCTATTTGTTTAGAGGTGACGCTGTTTGCGATGTTGGAGTTGGCTTGATTTGAACACTCGGCCCAGTTACATCAAAGGAAGTCTTACTGTAATTCAGATAGCAAAACGCCCCTTTGCAGGGGCGTTGATAACTGTCAGACCTTGTCCTGGCTCAGCTTTGTTTTAATATTATTTTCTGTGGTTCAATACTGATTTTCCCGTCTTTCATCAGCCCGCCAATTGCTTGCTTAAACACTTTTTTACTGACGCCAAAGGCCGCATAAATGGCTTCGGGCTCGCTTTTGTCAGACAACGGCAGTTCGCCGTTAGCAGCGGTTAGTTTTTGTAAGATCTGATCGGCAATGCTGATAGTTTTTTGATATCCCGGTTTTTCCAACAACAAATCAATTTTGCCATCGTCCCGTACTTTGTTGATATAAGCTTTGGTGGTGTAGCCGCGACGCAGTGGTTTAAACACCTGGTCTTTATACAGAACGCCCCAGTGCTCATTATCAACCACGGCTTTGTAGCCGAGTTCAGTTGGTTCGGTCACCATGATGTTCACTTCATCACCGCTTTGATAGGAAGGGGTGGTTTTACCAATAAATTTGTCTAGTTTGCTGGACGCGACAATCCGGTTGCTGCGGTCGACATAACAGTAGACCAGGTAGCTGTAATCAAGCTGCATTGGTAAATGCTGTTCTGAAAAGGGTACCAGTAAGTCTTTTTTCAGACCCCAGTTTAAAAATGCGCCCACTTTTGTTGAAGCCACTACTTTCAGTTGGCCGACTTGACCGACCATCACAAACGGCTTTTCGGTTGTTGCAATCAGTTGGTCTTCTGAATCAAGATATAAAAAAACACTGATAGCACTGCCGATTTCGGCATCTAACGGTACATATCGGCGTGGCAGTAAGATGTCACCCCAGTGCAAACCATCCAGATAAACGCCAAATTCGACTTTCTTTTTCACAACTAAGGTATTTAATTGGCCAAGAAACATAATTACTCCAGAGTAAATAGTGGGTTAGTTGCGACTTTAAGTAAAATAGGATTGATCACCACCGATTGTTCATTGTCGGCGAACCATAACTGACCTTCCTGAATCGTACATTGTAGCTGCATCGTGCGCTGACAGAGTTTAGTTAACGCTTGTGATTCATCGGTTTTTATCGCGACAACCGTCAGATTATCCAGCTCTTTGGCCACTTTTTGCTGGTTAGCCCACCATTTATCGACCACGGTGCCACCATAAGCCAGAATCATCCCCTGACGTGACCGGTGGCTGGCGCGACGAATTAATTTGTCTTCCGGTAAACCCAATTCCACCCACAACTCAATTTCGCCATTGAGGCTGTGTTGCCATAAATCCGGCTCACTATCTTCAGAAATGCCTTTGCCAAATTGCAAGCGCTCGTCTGCACATAAGGTAAAAGCAACCAGCCGTAACATCATCCGCTCTAATGTTTCTGATGGATGTTGTGCCAATGTCAGGGCGTGTGTTTGATAATAGTGCCGGGTCATGTCGGCAATAGCGAGTTCTGCTTTGTAGATAGTTGCTTTAAGGGCCATAGCCGCCTTGGATCCTGCTAGAAGCGCCAAATCCGGCGCACTTACTGCGAAAAGGGCGCTAGTGTAACTGTTTTTCGCCAGCGGTGATATTGCTCTGTGTTTGGAAGCGTTCTTATGTTGCGAGCCAAAACACCCTTCATTCACGTCAGCCATCGAGCTGAAGGTTGATCGTCCGCTATTCGATGGATGGAGTTACATCAGCACGAAGCGCGCGCTGCTGCCAAAATTTCTCGTGGAAAAAATAACCAATG
This sequence comes from Gammaproteobacteria bacterium, assembly GCA_018820995.1. Classification (GTDB taxonomy): domain Bacteria; phylum Pseudomonadota; class Gammaproteobacteria; order Enterobacterales; family Alteromonadaceae; genus Pararheinheimera. The sequence goes on from JAHJNE010000181.1 coordinate 6,427, forward strand.
GTATTTACTGCAGGTTCAATGACGGCTAATAGACCGCCAACAATCAAATCGCCTGTCAATAAATACGCGATACTAAAGGCAATAGAAAAGTGCATGATGGCGAAGCTGATTGTTTTTAACATGTTGAACATTCCAAAAGTGCGTATATTTTAAATAGTAGTTATTCTCATTTGAGAAAGATAATGGAATAAAATGGCAGCTGCTATCGGAAAAAACGAAACAGGCTTTGCGCTATTGATAATTCAAAAATGAATTCGCGCCTCAGGCGGAAAAAGTGCCTGCAGTAGTCACAAAAACTGCACCAAAATGCCTGAGATCCCGTATGCTAAAACTAAACAACGAGAAAGAGTTTTTGAAATGAGTATGGATTGTCGTGACTTTCTGGATGTCAAACAGTATGAGTTTCTGATGAACTGGTTTATGCGGCGACAACAGGAGCTTGGGCTGGCGAGTTTAGACGAACCATTATCATATGATGGTGACAGTCAGTATGACCGACTGGCGGCGCAGTTGATTGCACAAGCCAATGTAGCCTACCTGGAACAATTTCATCAGAGCGCACCGGCGATAGTGTTTACGAACCTATTTCATCTGGCAGAGCTGGAATTACAGGGCAGGCGACGACCGTTGAAAGTAAAATCAGTGAAGACTATGCAATAACTCTTGTTGCGTTTAAAGCACCGTTGGCTCGTTATTGTATTTCTTTACCGTGCTCAGTACTCATCTTCATGCTGCGCTGGCAGTCGTTTCAGTGCATCGGTCAGCATCGGCAAATCCAATTTTTGTTCAAGCCGCACTAAAGTGCCGGCCGACCAGACGCTATAACTACCATCTTCATTCACGACCAGCATTTTATCTTTTCGAAAACTATAAAGCTGATTGTTCAGTAAATTGAGTTTGGCTTGTGTCACCTGCCGTAACAGGTTGTCACCAACCCAAGGTTGCTGGTTAATACATCCGGCACTTTCGAGCACAGTCGGCAATAAGTCGAGATGTTGGGTAACATCATTGATTTGCTGTTGATGTAATGCCGGCCAACGATACCAAACAGCTGTTTGACCTAAAGCAAACTGGCCTGGCATAGCGTTTAGCTGTATCACCATATGACGAGCATCTGACAATGCAGTTAATGTGTTACGCAGTGAACTGGCATCGTCCAGCAAATGGAGCTGTATATTAGCAAGGCTATTCTCTGTGATCTGACTTAACCAAGGCAGTTGTTGTTGCCACTGGGTCGTTGCGCTGATTGCAAAAAAGCTGTCCGGTAATTGGCTGAACCACTGCGGTGGCTGGGTTAGATCCTGCGCGGCGATATCTGCATAAAGTAAATTAGTAATAGCGCTTTCTATTGATACTGGCGCCATATGCTGTGGCAAACGACGCCATCCATCAGCTGGAAGCTGTGCCGCCAAATTTTCGTCAGTCTGCAATAACACCCAAAGATGGATCGGAGCACTGCTCGCTTGCGCAGGACATTGCAGCTCAACTGTGGCGGCTTTGGTTGATTTTGCTTGTAACCAATCTGGGTTCTGCGTTGTAGGAAGTTTGGCCGGATCAAGTAAGTTATAACGTACCAGCATCGTTCGCGCAGTCGCGGGATAGGTCAGGGGCAAAATATTGTCCTGGCGCACAATATCCTGATGCTGACTGGCATCACCCCAAATATGTAATAAATGGCTGCACATAAAGCAACTCAGTAATACGACAAACGCCGGTTTTCCTATGCCTGAGTGGGTAAGCCTAGCAATTTTTTTCCAGCAATAATTACTGATCACCAGTTGCACTGTCGTTAGTAGCACGGCGACTGCGGTGGTGATTAAAACAAAGTTTCGTAAATTGGTGACTACTTGCTGACGCAATAAATCCAGTGTTTGTTCGTAAGAAGCACTGCCGGCGTGATAGCCAAGGCTATGGTAGACATAGGCATCAAAAATAAGTGCAACTAAGCCAAAAGTCGCCAATAACGAGGCCATTCCGCGCACATGACGTTGATAAGGAAATATCAGACTGATGGGGAAAATAGTGATGATAAAAAACAAAAAACATAAAAATGCGGTGTGGCCAACCCAATTTAGTAGCAGATAAACCCAACCGACTGCTGAAACGGGCAGCGGGTCTGCCAGAAAATAACTGCCAGTGACCAACAACGCCAATAATACATTAAAAAATGTAAACCAGTGACCCCAGCGTAATAACCGGTCAATTTTATTGACGAGTGACAGGTTCTGCTCGAGCACCATAAGTGGTTAGTGGGCCTTGCTATTAACGGCGTCTTGCAACGCTTGGCTGAAATGTTTCGCGACCTCAGCTTGCTGTGCCGCTGGTACATTGGTTTTCAGAATATGACTGATGGTATTACCCAAACACATTAAACTGAGTTCGGTGGTGGCGTTTTGCTGCCGTAAGGTTTCCAACAGAATGTTGACGAGGGTTTCGATTTGCTGGTTGGAATACTTGGATTGGATCGGCATGAATTACTCTGAAATTAACTGAATGAAACAGGTAGAATATTAACAGAAAACCATTTAAACAGGAAAACTTATGTCTGTCGACGTGCATCTGCTGGCGATAAATTTTATCGAAGCCAATGAATCTGCTCAATTAACCGCCCATTTTCGTCAAGAGTTGGTCCCTGTCGGTGCGCAGGTAGCCGAACTAATTGAGCAACTCCATCTTGCTTACAACGGCAAACCAGCGAAAGGATATGCCGCTTTTAGCCCAGCGAAAAGCCCAGATTTTTGCGATGCAATCGCAAATTGGCAAGCACAGGATTTAAGTTTTGTGAGTTTAGCAGAGCTTGCCACAGGGCAGTTGGTGGTTGAACTGACCAAACATCAGATCCCGGAAACCGGCTATTTCATGCTGTGCCACTATCGTTATCTTGCCAATGAATATCTGCTCATAGCGCTACTCGGCAGCAAAGAGCATTTTTCGGTGTCCTCAGACTTACAATTGACCAGCGCCAAACATCTTGATATCGCGAGGATGCAATTAGCCGCCAGACTCGATTTGACTGAATATCAAATGGCCAGCGAGCAGGGAAAATACATCAGCTTTATTCGCGGCAGAGCAGGGCGTAAAGTCGCCGACTTTTTCCTCGATTTTTTGGGTTGTGAAGAAGGTGTTGATGCCAAAGCCAGCAGCAAGATGGTACTTGCATCCGTAGAAGAGTATCTGGCCGAAGGGCAGTACGATGTTGCTGAAAAGCATGATGTGCGCAAACAGGTCTACCAGTATTGCGAAGAACGCGCCAAACAAGGCCAAGATGTGATGCTCAGTGAATTATCCGCGACTGTGGACAGCTCGGATGACAATGCCTTTGCCCGTTATTGTGCCGAGCGCGCATTGCCGGTGGCTGAGCAGTTTCCGGTCGACGTGAAAGAATTAAAAACCTTGGTGAAATTCTCTGGCGCTGGTGCTGGTCTAAGTCTGAGCTTTGAACAGAAGTTGTTGGGTGAACGCGTCCAATATGATGCGGAACGTGACATTCTGGTGATTAAAGGCACACCGCCAAACTTGCGCGACCAATTGCAAAAGTTTATTCGTGGTTATTCCAGCTTTGACCGCAATGGAGATGATAGCTAATTTTGTCTCAGCCCGATGAGTTTTGACTGAGTCCGATGAGTTTTTCCGAGCCGAACTGAATGTAGAGTCGAGAACTCTGACGGAGTGGTCACTTGCGTTTCGGCGAGTCATGCCGCAGCCTTGGGCTTTTTTGCGCTTGTGTCATCGGTTTGTTTGGCAAAATTGCGGTGGCTTTAATAGGTAGCAACTTTGGTGGTTAGTCGCCACCAGAAACGCTGTCGTTCGCACCTGACGTGTTACTGTCTGACGAGTTGTGCTCTGATAAGTTTAGTTCGCCCGTACCGTTTTTACCGCTTTCGCTGCTGTTGTTACTGGCAGCTGTAGGTGCAGCAACAGTAAGTGGGACGGCACTGATGGTAGCCGCTTGCGCTTTTTCAGCCGCGGCTGTTGAAGTGTCTGTAGTCGTGGTGGACTTATTTTTGACCGGCATTGGTTTACTGCCATGACGCAACAAGGCGATGTTGGCAAAAACAATGCCGATGACCAGCAATAAAATGACAATAAAAGTCAGGCTCATTTTCTAGGTTCGCAAATTGTCTTCACATATCGCTCAAAGATGACCGGTAACTGCTGCAGGATCAAGGGCTGCTCTGGTAAATCAGCACTTTCAACGGCCTGTTGCAGCATCGGTAGTGAAAAATGCTGCTGGTAAAGTTTGGCCAGAGGTTGATAACTCAGATGCCAGGGTTCAGCGGCGACACCTCCCCGATACTGGCGATAGGGTAAAAAGAACCCGTATTTCCTCGCATGAGTTAATAGCCAGTCACTAAGTGCGGCAAAAGGCCCCTGCGCTTGATACTCATGCTCCAGTAATTGCACTTGATAGTCGTTGCTTACTGCCGCAGCGTCATACACATCTAAATCAGTACCCCAATGGTGACGACTGGCACCCGGGAGGGCCGAGTACAACAACACGGCTTCCAGTTTGGCAAAACCCGCTAACTTACTTAAGTCAACCCGCTGCTGCCTGGCATCGTAAACCGCTCGTGAGCCGTTGAGTTTAGCGCGCCAAATGGCCGCCTGGCGCTCAAAATCGCGATAGCCAGAGACCAATTGAATATCAAATCCGTCTTTGGCGGCCCCAATTTGCATTTGACGAAATGCCGCAGCCGTTTGCAACTCTAGTTGCATTGCACCAACGTCGACGAGGTCCGGTCGCAAGCGACCGGTTAATAGCAGCGACCAATCCATCAGGTGAGCATCTGTGCCAGAATGATTTCATACATGTCGGTGAGTAGCTCTAAATCCGACACTTTTACGCATTCATTAATTTTATGAATGGTTCCGTTACAAGGCCCTAACTCCAACACTTGTGCGCCGGTTGGCGCGATAAAACGACCGTCCGATGTACCGCCTGTGGTTTCTAATGACGGTGTGAAACCGCGGGTTTGTTCGACTGCAGTGACTGCCGCTGCGACGAGTGAGCCACTATCTGTCAAAAACGGCAAGCCGTTAAGGACCCAGTCCAGTTGATATTCAAGCTGATGCTGATCCAAAATAGCAAAGACACGATGTTGCAGCTGTTCTGCTGTCACTTCGGTGCTGTAGCGAAAATTAAAGGTGAGGGTTAGCTCGCCTGGCACAACATTCGTCGCACCAGTGCCGGCATGGATGTTCGAAATTTGAAAGCTCGTCGCCGGGAAAAATTCATTGCCATGATCCCAAACCTCTTGACTCAGCGCCGCTAACGCCGGTGCTGCAAGATGGATAGGATTAACAACTAAATGCGGATAAGCAACGTGTCCTTGCACGCCTTTGATTGTCAGATAACCGGTTAACGAGCCACGACGACCATTTTTTATAACATCGCCAACCTGATGCGTGCTAGACGGTTCACCGACCAGGCACCAACGAATTTTTTCCTGCCTGGCTTCCAACACTTCGATGACTCTTTTGGTGCCATTAATAAATGGCCCTTCTTCATCTGAAGTGATTAAAAACGCAATATCACCCGTCAGCTGTGGATTTTTCGCCAGAAAACGTTCTGTTGCCACAATCATTGCCGCCAGCGAACCTTTCATGTCCGCGGTGCCGCGGCCATACATCATGCCGTCAATAATCGATGGTTCAAATGGAGGAGTGTGCCATTGTTCAAGCGGTCCTGTCGGTACAACATCAGTGTGACCTGCAAAACAAAAGAGTGGTTTACCCTGACCGCGGCGCGCCCACAGATTTAAGGTATCTTCGAAAAACATCGATTCGATATTAAAACCAAGTTTAGCGAGCCGGTCGGCCATCAGTTGCTGGCAACCTTCGTCAGCGGGCGTCACGGAGGCGCGGCGGATCAGTTGTTGTGTTAGCTCAACCACCGGGCTCAATGGCGCACTATTTTCTGTTGTATGTTGTGAATTGAACTGACTCATCATTGACTCTTAAATAACTGCTGGTAGTGATCCTGGCTAAAACCAAGATGAAGTTTGCCATCGATATCCAGGACAGGGCGTTTAATTAAAGCCGGTTGAGCCAACATCAATTGAATTGCTTTGGATTGATCCAGAGCTTCTTTGGCCTGCTCTGGCAAAGCCCGATAGGTGGTGCCTCTGGTATTGAGTAGTAATTTCCAATCCAGCTGTTGGCAAAAATGCGCTAATAACTCTGCGTCCAGACCATCCACTCGATAATCGATAAACTGATACTCCAGTTGATGCTCTGTTAAAAATGACCGGGCTTTTTTCATCGTATCGCAGTTTTTAATGCCGTAAATTTTAATCATAAAAGTGACTTTTAAAAGTTAGGTTAACTAGATTCCGTGGGTTTGAGCTCGATTAAGAACAACGGGTCTAAGAGCGCCTGATGGTAACACCCACGACTCCAGATCCGGCGGAATTTTGCATGTTGTGGTAATGTAACAACACAATAAGGCGCATCGAGCCAATTCGAAAAAAGTGCGAGATCAAACTGCAGCAAACATTGACCTTTTGTGATCTTGGCGTTTTCTGCAATTTGCCAGTCAAAACCCTTTCCGTGGTGGGTCAGGCATTGTTCTGGAAAATGAATATCCAATCGCAGACCATTTTGTTGGCGCAACATGATGTGCTGCCCAGCTTGGTCAAGCCGCTGACAACTGCCATCAAATGGTGCCAATAACCGGTTGCCTTGCAACTGAATCAATACACCTTCACCAACCAGGCCTGCTGCTATCAATGCTTCGTTTGCTTGCTCTATAGGCAAAACGAGTCCACTGAGGGGACTTGGTATTAGTAGGCCACTCTGCGTTGGCAGGCTGTGGACTAAGTGCAAATTGCCAAAGGGGGCAGGCATGCCAATAGTGCTCCGGCGTCATGCTCATCGTGTCGAACTTCGATAGTACTCAATTATTTGTATTTTGGGTGGAGAAAATTCGTTTTTTTAAGCAGTATTTTTACGTCTGGCGGCTCGTTAACCCAGTGTCGCGCACGGTTTTTACAAATTTGATTAATTGCTGACACTAAATAATATTCGTTTTGACATCTTTTTGTCATGAACAGCCTGTTTGTCATAGTTAATTTTGCAGGCATTCGGCTGTAGACTGCAGTTTATCTGAAAAAAGTTGTCCACAGATTCTGTGGGTAACTTTGTGCACTTCTCTGTTTATGTTGCGTAATTAATTGATATATATAGTTAATGTGTAATGGCATATTTTTTGTTATTTAGAGCATTTTGGAATGTTGCATGAA
>JAHJNE010000182.1 GCA_018820995.1 Gammaproteobacteria bacterium
CTCAGTGTATATTTGTCGTTCTTTTTGAAGTAACGGTTTTACAATCAGTAGCTTATGCTGAAACCTATAAGTTAGGGGATGAATTTGATCCTGTTGCTTATATGAAAACACCTAAGGTTGCCGCTTTGTCGCGTGGTAGTTTTGATGAATTGCCATCTGCGGTTAGCTTACTCAAATATGCCCCTCCGATTGGCAACCAAGGGGGGGCTGGTAGCTGCGTAGGTTGGTCTGTAGGATATGCAATCAACAGTGTTGCCTATCGTATTACAGTGGAAAACTCCAAAGGGAAGTTGAAATACCCCGGCGCTTTTTCCCCATCTTATGTTTTTAATCAAGTAAAAATAAGCGAAGACTGCTCCGGTGGAAGTGATATTGCCAAAGCTTTGGACTTGCTCGCATATGAAGGTGCAATTCCGATTCAGGATTTTCCCTATTCAGACAAAAGCTGCAGTCTAAGTCCTAGTGACGACCAGATCGAGCAAGCAGAAGACTATATCATTGAAGACTTTCGCCGTCTTAGTTCGACCACCTCACAACGCTCTCTCGCCTTAGCTGTGCGCCGTGCTCTTGCCAACAAACACCCTGTTGCCTTTGGTATGTTAGTCGGAGATACGTTTAAGCAATATCAGAAAGAAAATTACACTTTAAAAATCAGTGCTCAAGACAATGAACTTCTTGATTCGCTAGGGGTGCTTACATTATATAAACGAGAAGATTGGGGCGGGCATGCAATGGCCGTGGTTGGTTATGACGATAACCGCGATGGTGGAGCCTTTCACGTGATGAATTCATGGGGTTCCGGTTGGGGCGATCAGGGATTTATTTGGATTAAATATGGGGACTTTATCCGATGGGTCGCCGGTGCCTATGAGGTCATTCCGCAAATCCCCATCGAGCCAGCTCCACCCAAACCGGCCCCGGATTTTAACGGCAAGGTGGTACTTAAAGGCATCCACAACAATATTTATCACCAGACTTCTCTTCCTAGCGGCATCAATACAGTTCAGCAAACTCTTCACTCTGGCGCATTATTGCGTGCTGAAGTGACGGTATCGTCCGACAGCTACGTTTACATTATTGGTACAGACATTACGACCGCCAAGCATACAGTGTTATTTCCTTATCAAGGTCAAAGCAGCCCCTTGATTAACGCCAATGCCACCATGTTGTTGCCTGGCCCGACTGAAGATTATTACTCGAGGCTTGATCAACAAAAAGGCACCGATTTTTTGGTGGTGTTACATAGCAGAGAAAAATTAGACATAGATAAGATGGCAACGAGTCTCGACCAGTCCAATCAACCAGATATCCAGGCGAGACTTGCGGCGGTGTTGGGCGCTCGTTTGGTGCCAAAAACGGAAGCTCATTTTAACGGTGAGCAAGGCTACAGCACCTATCTGGGCAACAACCGGGTACTTGCTGACATCATTATGATTCAACACGAGGATGCGCCATTTGCAGGTGAAGATAAAACGGCGCCGAAAATCGTGATTACCTCACCGGAAGTTGATAACGCCGATGCCTATGTTGATGGTGATCAGCAGATCCGCTATGTCAGCGGTGATGAAGTTGTTCTGCAGGGAATTGCCCAAGACGAAAGTGAAATCATCCTGATGGATATCAGTGACGCCTTTGATATTAAATTTTCATCTCGCGGCCCTTTTACCGCTCGTGTGGACTTAACCGATATCCAACCGGGCAGCAGTAAAAAAATTAAGGTCAGTAGTCGTGACAAAAACAATAACCTTGCAGAACAAACCATTCAGCTACTTCGGGTAAAACCATGAAAAATAAAAATATTAAGCAATTTTTCCATTGCGTGTATCACGCCATGGCCCTCAGTTTTTTATGTATTGCTTTGCAAGTGTATGCAGCAGATAGCGACAAAGATCTCTATGCAAAAAGTTTGATGGCCAATGAAAGTTCTTTAATTGAGTACTATCGCAACAAACTTGCAAAAACGTATCCCGACACAGCATATGGCTTATTTGCAAAGGGTTGGCTCGCGGGTCGCAATGGCGATACTGAATTAGAGAAAAAGTATTATGAGCAGTCAGTAAAAATCAAACCTATTGCAACTGTGCTGAATAACATGATTGATGAAAAACGGCATAGTAAGAGTGAAATTGCCAAACTTCGCAAAGAAGCGATGGAAGCCGCAATTGCAACGAGCGATCCCATTACCGATTATTATGTATACAGTTATTTTAAATACGACGTATACGATACGGCTCAAAGCAGCGTTGAGAAAGCACAAGTATTAGACGAGCTCGCCAATTCAAGCAATTGGTCATACCGCTTGGCGGCTGTGAGAATGCAGGCTGAAATTGCGAAAGAGAAGGGTCAATATCAAGACGCGCTGAATATCATTCGTGATGGGACTGATAATCGAACGAGCGCAGACCTTATTTATCTAGAACTAGATTTAATTTCGACCATCGGCCAGCAAGAAAAACAAAATGTCTCCGACATCATCAACGAGATGTTGTCACGTCGTGAGGCGCTGATTGAAACCTACTCGGGTGATCACTATTTCGTAGAGCTTTACTACAGCCATTTATACGATTTTGTGAAGCGTATGACAAAAGATAGAAAAGCTTTGTTGACTCTGGCTAATTTGGCCTATGACGTCCGTCATTCTCCGGGGCAATTGGACAATCTGTACTCGGCTTATTCTGCTGTAGATCTCCAGACATTTAAAATCAAACTGGATGATGCATTAAACAATTATCCTGACTTCTCGAAAATTTATACGTACCTGGCTTTGTATTACCAAAACGGTGAGCAAAACCCACAAAAAATGCGTGAGGCAAGTGAAAACGCGTTGCGTTATAGCGTGTCTTTTTATGAAAAAAGTGACTACCTCAAATGGGCAATTGACGATGCTCTCAACTTTGGCATGGTCGATTACGCGCAGGGGCTGATCGAACAATATGGCGCTGACCTGGCAAAAGCCAATCTATCTGACGTCACGGCCAGGCTTTTGAGAATGAAGATCAATCTTGCACTTCTTCAGCAAGATTTCTCAACCGCAAACAGCCTTATCGCCGAAATGAAAAAACAAAAGCTTTATGTCCTGCCAGACCAAGAATGGTTTACTGACGTTGGCTATGCAGACGCACAAATACTGAAACAGCAAGCATCGCAGAATCCTTTTTTAACTCAGTGGGATAACGAGTTTGGCGGGGCGATGAGTCTGGCGATTCAATTTCCGGTGAACTCTGCGGTGCTCCCGGCCAGTGCTTACGCCATATTGGATAAATCAGCGAACATCTTAAAACGTCCTGGGGGTGAAAAGTATATTTTCAGGATCGAGGGGCACACAGACCCAACGGGTGGAAATAAAGTGAATATTCCGCTTTCAAAACGCCGTGCTGAAGCGACAAGGGAATACTTAGTTAACAAGCATGGAATTGATGCGGCCAGACTTCAAGCCGTTGGCTTGGGCGATGTGCAGCCAGTCTCGACGAATCTGACCGAAGCAGGGCGGAGTCGAAACCGTCGCGTTGATATCAGACCTTATGGCAATTTAAGCGAACCAAGTTTGGTTACCAGCGGCCTGCTAAATACAGATGATGCGGTATTTAGTAATGATGGTCGTTTTGTCGCAACAGGGCAAACGCCGATTACGCTATGGGACACCCTCTATGGTGTACGCCTTCGTGAGTTATACATCGGTGGAAGACTGCGCGTGTTTTCACCGAACAATCGTTATCTGGCAGTCATCTCATCGGCAACGGATGATCGGGGGAGTGTCTTACATGCGCTGTATGTCACGGATACCAAAACAGGCCTGATCAGAAGCATTATTCCATTTGACGCTAGTGTTGAAGGCGGAGATCTGAGCTGGAGTCCTGATGGAGACAAACTCGCTTACAATCGTGGTGATGGTATTTTGGGAGTGTTTGATGTTAAACACAATAAGCTGTTAGCCGCTCGCCCGATGAGCAAGTTAAAAATTGCAGCACGTATGCTCTGGACAAAAGATGGCCAGCATCTTGTTGTTGGGCAAGCTCAGCGCAAAGTATTAGATTTTTATGATCCGACTAATTTAACAAAAATAAAGAGTGTCGAAGGCGTCGACTTCCCTCATGGTATTGGGGAAAGTGACGATGGCAGCATTCTGCTTGTCGCCAACAATGACAATACCCTCAGTATTTTTGACCGCCAAAGTTTTCAGCTGCTTGATCGCGTGCCATTAGAAACGCCTGTTCCTGAAAATATTTATGCGATCCCCGGCACCACAAAAGTCGTAATGGATGCGAAGTTTCAGCGTCAACAAATGACTATTTTTGATTATCAAAACAAAACATGGGAGCAAGGCGTTTCGACCAAAAACAACCTCAGGGTAGGGGCCTATCCAGATGGAGATCAGCTGTGGGCTGCGACAGACAACAGTATTGTGTTATTTGGACGCGACGATCAGAAAGTAAGCGCCAGAATTGACAGCGCCTCCGATGCAGGTAGACAAGGCTTGCAATGGGATAAAACCCGGGACTATTTATTTTCTCAAGACGAAGCCGGTGCCAACATTTGGCAGGTGAGTCAGGCGCGGCTGGTGCATCGTATCGAGGAAGCAGGCACCCGCTGGCACAATGACAGTGAAAATCCCAGCCACTGGTGGTCCCTTTCCGCGACGGGGGAATTATTAAAGTTCTCTACTGAAAATTTCACTATGAGCCGTTTTCCCGGCGTTAGTTTTGAAGTGGACTTTGCGCAAATTAGCGGTAAATACCTGGTCGCTGCGGAGAAACCACAACTTAAAACGGATCAGGCGCGGATTGCGGTTTTTGACATCAGTAGTCAGAAAAAATTATATGAATTTTCGGTAGACCTCGTCACAGCACCTTTGCGCTATGGCGCAGGAGTGAGTAAAGCGGGGATCAAAGCGATAAGTATTGCCGTTAATCGCAATCTTCTTGCGTTGTCGAGCTGGTGGAGAGATGGCAATTGGGAAACCGTAAACTCGTCGAATATTCAGTTGTTTAACCTCAAAACTGGTCAATCAGCAGGCAAGGACGTCGTCAGTTCTTCGGCAATTACCGCCTTAGATTTTGACAATACCGCCGCCAATGACATCCTGGTAAGTGATCAAGATTCTCGCTATATCATGCACTTAAACAATGGGAAGCGTGAGAACTCGACATCCAAGGATTGGAAAACCCTGACCATGGCGAATGGACAGACTATCAAGTTTAGTAGCTTTCATATGGAGTCTGGCGCCAAAAAACGCTACGTCAAAGACAAGATCGTGGACCTGGTGGCTGATAGCAAACGGAATGTGCTCATTGCTCAGTCAGTGAGTAATGTGTTGACTTATTACAGCCTGGACACGCTTGAGCCGCGTTTATTTGTATATTTTAAAAAGCAGGGCGAGTGGCTCGCGACCGATACGCGTGGCTTTTTTGCCAGTTCTTTAAACGGGACTAAGGATACCTATTGGTCACTTGGTGACAACTTTCTGCCGTTTGACGATTTGAAAGACAAATTTGAAAGTGAGCGCGCGCTGAAAGAATCCTTAGCTGCTGTCTTTAGTGGTGAAAAACCGATAGCGCCACAACCAATTATTGAACCTGACATGCTCGACGCCCCTTTTAAGGTGGTGTTGATCAGTGACGCAACAGCGAGTACGCAAGCTGAAACCTATAAATTGACGATGAAAATCAACAAAAAGGATAAACATTCGCCTGATCCAACCATTTATTATTTAGTAAATGGGCGCAAGTCGCGTGGTTTTGATAGCGATCCATTTGCCGATCTGGATGAGTCATTGACCTTTGTACGCACTATTCCGCTGGGCGTTGGTAGCAACAAAATTGAAGCCATTGTTCAATATAAAGGTGTAGATGTGCACAAGGAATTGGTGGAGATCAATAGAACCGAAAATCGTCAGACACAGTTAAGTGAAAACACCTTATGGTTTTTCGGCGTTGGCGTCTCAGAATATGCGAATAAACTGCAAAACCTAGATTTTGCGGATAGAGATGCACAAGAGCTGGAAAAAGCTTTCCTGGCACAAAAAGGTAAATTGTTTAACGATGTGAAAACGAAAGTGCTGGTTAACGGTGGTGCGTCGGCAAGGGAGATAAAAATTCAATTATATGACTTTTTAGCTCAGGCTAAACCCGAGGACAACATCGTTATATTCATTGCTGGCCATGGTGTTCAGGACAGCAGCCAGGCACTTTATTTTATGCCGCATGACGGTGATATCAGTCGACCATTTACCGGCATGTCGATGGATGATTTTAAAAACTTTCTTGATCAGCGACCCATCAATCAAAAAGCACTGTTTTTAATGGATATATGCCACGCAGGTGCTTTTGATAATAAAAACTCGGGTCGGTTATCGTCGGAAGATGTGATTAAAAAACTTACGTCAGGTACTGCGACAACTGTTTTCTCTTCGTCAAGTGGCGCTCAGCAATCGCTTGAAGATGAAAGTTTTGGCGGGGGGCATGGTGCTTTCACCTATGCGCTGCTGCAGGCGATTCGTGGAGCTGCCGACAAACAAACCGGTGATGAGGACGGTATGGTGTCGTTAATGGAAATGATTTTCTACACCAAAAAAGAGGTGGCAAAAATCACAAATAAAGCGCAGCAACCCACGGTTCCGGTACTATCGAATTTTAAAGACTACCCGTTGGCTAGTTCTTTATAACATTCAGCCACTGGGGCTTTTCCCAGTGGCTATCCATCTCGTTAACTAAAAGTCTGGCGTTGCTTTGATTGCCGGAATTTACCTGCAAATACCTCATGTGATGTTCTGGCGATGGTTCAGACGGACTGGATCGCAAATCATTCGAGGAAGGGAACAGCGCCATGCGTCTTGATATTTTGGGTGACATGCAACGGTTTTTAAGTCTTAAATCTTTGCTACTGATGTTCAGTGCATACCTTTTAATGGGCTGTAGTAGCGCAATATCAGAGACAAAGCCAAGCCCACTTTATAATCTGCAACAGATCCAAAACCATCAATCACTGTCAAAATTTATTCAGCTTGTTTGTGCTGGTGGTTATCCAGACATGAGCCTGGTACGTATGCTGGTGCCGCCTCGTTCATTGTTAAGTGATAACTGGCGTCACTGTAGCGAGGTGCAGAAACAACGATTTGATGACCTCAATCAACCTTTTATCACGCCATACGGATTATTGGGTGAAGAGGATGAAGCTTGGTTGTTTGAAATCCATCGCTTGTTGCATAAAAACTCTTTTGCTTTTATGAGCGTTTGGAAACCTTTGCATGATCCGCGTGATATTAACTTTTTACATCGGGCTTTTGCGACTCGCCCTTATTTAACCGCCCGCATGATGGCGTCTGCCCGCGGCCCGCTGGTCGGGAATGAATGGCAGCTTCTGGCAAAACATATGGATCGTATTTTGTTGGCGTCTGATCATGATGAAGACCGTCGGCTGTTGGCGTTTGCGATGGCACGAGATAACCGTGAGCATGAGGCCTTAACCCTGATTGAAGAGCAGCTGAATAAAGGTGATGCCGTCGCCTTATATGTGTTGCCCTACGTTGCGCTTGATATGCCAGAGCCAATCGAAGATGAGATGGCAGATATGTCGGAACCCGAGCTAGGTTATCGTGTTGTTCCTATGCTTGAGCGCTATCTCGTCCAGTACCGTTATCCCCGCTCATTTTGTCGCTGGGCCGCTGAGTTAACAAGAGGGCCTCTAAAGTATTACGTGACGATGGTGCTCAATAACGCACAAGAGAACATGGCTTGTCCTGAGGGGCGAACTCAGTCTTAGCTGAGCTTGCGCTTGAGCCTGAGCTGAGATAGTGATGATGAGGTCTTTTTAACATCAAGAGCCACTTTTCAGACCCTAATGTAAAAGCAGATACGCTGAAATTGGGGCTCGATTTTAGCGGGATATGTCTGAAAGCACATTACGCAAAGAACGAGAAATAATGATGATAGTAGGCGATGTACTTTGCACACAATGCAATATTGTGCTTGAAAATATAAACCCGAATGGCGGCGGACGGATTTGTTTAAGCTGCGGTAATCATCAAAGACATCGAAGTATGGACAGTGTCAAATGCGATAACTGTGGCAGTGACAACACCAAAGAGCTGTTTTTTTTGGCTGGCAAGGAAGATGAAAAATGTCCCAGGTGTAGCCAAGGTTTCTTGTTTTTTCGTATCTAGTTTTTGGTTGAGTGGTGGCCGGCAAGCCAGGTTAAAAGCTATCGTGGGGGCTCATATGTCGACTGAATTTCAACATTTTGGTTTGCGCTTACATCAGCATATAGGTGATGAGAAAGTGTTTGAATTGCTCGTCAATCATCAACCTTACTTGCCAGTACTGCGAAGTTTTGAATCGGCCTTTGTAGGGAAGAGTGTAGAAAAGAGTGCCGGGAAGATTGCTGGTGATTATCAACCTGGTTTAGACATACGGGCGCTGATCAATCATCAAAAAAATATTGTACCCTTTGTCTGTACATGTATAGACCCAAGCTGTTGGTTTATTACAGTTAATGTAGAAATTATTCAAGATGTTAACGCTAGTTATGTCATTTGGCACGGCTGGCGTAATCCGTATCGTTCGGATAAGAGCAAAAAGTTGCAGGGGTTGTATTGGGATTACTCGGATTTGCCTCCCTTAATGTTTGCCTATGAACAATACCAGGCTGAGATTGCTCGGGTCACTGAATAGTTGATGTATTGTAGAGTGGCCGCACCTTTGAGGTGATTCAGCGCATTCTGCCAACGTATTTTATTGTGTCTGAAATTTGCCTCCACCTGACAATCCGCATCGAATTTCAAATTTTTGTCTTTACTCAAGCTTTACACCTACCGGTCAATCTACTGACGATTTCAACTCTATACTCACTTCAAAATGGTAAGTGTAGAGGTGGTCATGCGGTACGCAATATTAATGGTGTTGGCTTTGGGCTTAGCGGGTTGTGGCGGCGGTGGCGAGGGACAAACCGCGACAGCGCCAACGACGCCGGTGGTTAGTAATGCGGCGCCGACAGGGGCGTTGACGATTGTCGGTACATTACAAGTTGGGTCTGTGCTTAGTGTCAGTTCAACCGTGGCTGATGCGGATGGATTAGGGGTGTTTTCTTACCAATGGTATCGCAATACTGCCGTTATCAGCGGAGCAACCAGCGCAACTTATCAGCTGCAAGCGGCTGATTTAGGCGCCGCAATCACAGTAAAAGTGAGTTATGTCGATGGTAAAAACAATTCCGAACAGCTGAGTAGCGCGCCAAGTGCCTTGGTGGTGGCGATGCCTGTGGTGCAGACAAAACCCAATATTTTGCTGATTATCGCCGATGACTTTGGTCTGGATGCTTTTAGCCAGTCAGCCTACGGGCAAAGTGCCCACAAAGCGCTGACGCCGAATTTAGATGCTTTGGCCAAAACCGGCATCGTCTTTGACAACCTGTGGGCGACGCCAGCGTGCACCACAACAAGAGGTTCACTGATCACCGGCCATCATGGTGTGCATAGTGGCATTAGTTTTGTGCCTGCGGTGATGGACCCAACTACCATGACTCTTCAGCGTTATTTACGAAGCCAAAGTAGCAGTGCGGGTTATCAGAATGCGGTGATCGGAAAATGGCATCTCGGCGGCGCTGCGCCCAGTAATACTCATCCAAATGACAGTGGGGTTGATTATTACGCGGGTAATCTCAGTGGGGTGTTACCAAGCTATACCAACTGGAGCTTGGTGGAGCAGGGGATCAGCAGCAATAGCACTGAATATCACACGACTAAAGTGACTAATTTAGCACTGGACTGGATTGCCAAGCAGCAAGCGGAACCTTGGTTTTTATGGCTCGCTTTTGCCGCGCCACATACACCGTTTCATTTACCGCCAGCAGCATTGCATAGTCGGACTGACCTATCAGGGACCGAAGCTGATATTGCGGGGCGGCCACGGGATTATTACCTGGCTGCGGTCGAAGCGATGGACACTGAAATTGGCCGTTTACTGAATTCAATGGATGCCAACACCCGCGCCAATACTGTGATTATGTTTATTGGTGATAATGGCACGCCAGTACAAGTGGTTGATAGTGCGGTGTTTAGTAGCACGCATGTGAAAAACTCATTGTATGAAGGCGGTATTCGGGTTCCGATGATTGTTTCGGGCAAAGGGGTTGACCGTGCCAATGAGCATGA
Source organism: Gammaproteobacteria bacterium (assembly GCA_018820995.1). GTDB lineage: Bacteria > Pseudomonadota > Gammaproteobacteria > Enterobacterales > Alteromonadaceae > Pararheinheimera. The sequence continues at coordinate 10,145 of JAHJNE010000182.1, forward strand.
AGCCGCACTGATCAATACGACCGATTTTTTTGCGACGATAGCCACACTTGCCGGCAATACACTCGCGACCATCGATGATAGTTATAGCTTTGCTGCGCTGTTAAAAGCCCCTGGCACTGCTGCCCGAACCGTCAACTATGCCGAATTTGAAAGTGCCACAGTGCAGGGCTGGGTGGTGCGGGACACGCAATACAAACTGCATCAGAATTTGAACGGTAGCCAACTTTTGTTCGATATCAGCACTGACATCAACGAGCAAATCGATTTACTGCAATCCGCCCAGGATTACAGCGCCGTTGTCAGCCGGTTAAAAGCAGCTGGTGATGCAGTACGTGCCGTCAATAGCGGTGCACAGGATATTACCGACAAAACCTTTGTCAATCGCAGCAGTAACTGTGCGGACTATGCCGCCAGTTATCAATCGCGGGTGAAAGACGTGCTGAACAATACCGAATTTGATGGCGCGTTAACGGTGGCGGTTAGCGGCGATAAATGTCAGTTTCATAGCAACGCCATTCCCAATCATCATTTTAACGACGGCGATCGCAGTTTTCCGAACAAGGTCAGCGCTCAGGATGATCATTATGAAGTACCACGCAACCCGCAGCCGGCCGCGACAGTAACCGGGCTGAGTTTACAAACAGACAATGCCATTTTACTCAATGGCGTTAAAGTAGATTTGCTGGCGGCCGGTTGTTACGGTGTTGGTAACGGCAAAATTGGCTGCAATGATATGGCGACAGCCTGGCGTTATGATCCGATGCACAAAGCCAATGGCTTTGATGTTGATAGCCATAATGCCCATGCGCAACCGGATGGCACTTATCATTATCATGGCACTCCGAATGCGTTTTATCCGGCTGTGGCCAGTGATCAAGCATCGCCAGTGGTCGGTTTTGCCGCAGATGGTTACCCGATCTATGGCCCTTATGTTCAACAAGGCGAAACGGTGAAAAAGGTCAGTTCCAGTTATCGGCTTAAAGCAGGCAACAGACCAAGCGGTACCGGCCAACCGGGCGGCAGCTATGATGGCCAATTCCGTGATGACTATGAATATGTTGCGGGGCTTGGAGATTTGGATGAGTGTAACGGCATGAACTACCAGGGCGTGTATGGGTATTACATCACCGACAACTTTCCTTATGTCCTGAATTGCTTTAAAGGGACGCCAGATTTAACTTTTCACAAGTAGTGGGTAGCAGACCCGGCTAGCAAAATAGTTGGGTCTGAATTTATAAATTGTCGTCGCTTTGGGCTTAAAAATACAGGGCAAGTCTGAACATCATTATCAAACCAAAACAGCCGTTGCAAAACGTCGGCGCAAGTTACCAATTTAGTAAGATCTGATGACCTAATAGATTCAGATTTATTGAAGTATTAATTGCATGTCTTAGCCAATTGGATGAAAGTCGATAGTCAGCAACCCGCAGATCTTCGCGAGGCCTTTTTTTCAGGCCACCCACCAATTCGTCGTCAAATATTGACATTAACCTTTTTGCAACCAAACTAAAAGCTTCAGGTTTTTCATGTCAGGATGACATCATGCCAAAGCCAAGGTCGGCGCAAATCGCTATTGAAGAAACACCGTTTTATCATCTGGTTAGTCGTTGTGTACGCCGTGCGTTTTTATGCGGTTGCACAGAGACTTACAACTTTGAACATCGGCGCGGCTGGATTTTAGAGCGTCTTTCCTTGTTAACTCAAATGTTTGCTATCGATGTCGCGGCATTCGCCCTGATGTCGAATCACTATCATTTGGTGGTCCGGGTAGATAGTGAGCGGGCAAAACTTTGGTCTGCCAATGAAGTTATTCAGCATTGGCAGATGATATTTCGATTGCCGGTGTTGGTTGAGCAGTATTTATTGTCTGCCCCGCAAAGTGCCGCCGAACTGCAAGCCGTTGAAAAAATAATTGAAACCTGGCGTTGCAGACTTTCGGACATCAGCTGGTTTATGCGTTGTCTGAACGAGCATATTGCAAGGCAAGCGAACCTTGAAGACCATTGCACCGGAAGGTTTTGGGAAGGACGGTTTAAATCGCAGGCGCTGTTAGATGAAAAAGCACTGCTCACTGCCATGGCGTATGTCGACCTCAACCCCATCCGTGCGCAAATGGCTGATACGCCAGAAAGCTCAGACTACACCAGTATTCAGCAACGTCTTGGGCAAGCCATCCACAGCGCCTTTTATGGTCAATTACTGCCTTTTGCCGGCATTGCGCATCAAGATAATGGCAAGACCCATATCCCATATCATCTGATTGATTATATTGAGCTTGTCGATTGGACTGGGCGGCAGATGCGCCCCCACAAAAAAGGCAATATCAGCGAAAGGCAGCCACCCATTCTGGCTCGATTAGGACTAAGCCCCGCTTGCTGGTTGCACAATTGCCAGCAGCTAGAAACCGATTTTCATCTGGTTATTGGCCCGCTTGCAACGGTTCAACAATTTTGCCAAAAAATTGGCCAGCGCTGGCTGCACGGCCAAAGCGCTTGTCGACGAAGTTTTGGCTAAAAGTAAATAACCGATTAGTTATGAAAATCAAACGGCCATCCATGTTTGCTGCATTGTTTTTTCTATGCCAAAAAAATCATCTTCACAACTCTCTTGATTGGGTGGCGATGCACTTATCTCTGTAGATAATGAATACCCGCGCTTCGTGCCGACGGGGGCTCGCATACTTTAGTCTTGCCTA
>JAHJNE010000014.1 GCA_018820995.1 Gammaproteobacteria bacterium
ACTCAGCGGCCATTCCATATTCGATTGTCCCGACGCCAGCCAAACATCACCGAGCCAAATGTCTTTCACTGTTAACTGTTGTTGATCGGTGCTGGTGATCAGGGTAAAAGGCCCGCCTGCCGGCAACGCAGGCAAGGTTGCCTGCCAGCGACCACTGTTATCTGCAATCGCCTTTCCTTGCGCATTTGGGATGGTTGCGTCAACGTGATCCTGCAACTGAATGTTGACCACAGTACCTGGCGTTGCCTGACCCCAGATAGCGACGGGTTGCTCGCGTTGCAACACCATTTGATCACTAAATAACGGCGCCAGAGTCAATTCAGTCGCCATGGCCGCCGTTGTCGTTATCATCATGCCTATACCCAATATTTTGCCCCACAGTTTCATCGGTCCATCCTGTTTTGTTGATCGTTGTGTTAATCGTTTTGTGCGTCCATGGCGGGTGACTGTTGGCCGCTTTTTGTCCAGCATATAGGAAAATTTCTTCGGCTAATACTGCTAAATGACACGTAGTTTCCCCTGATAAAATAAGCACCAGCGATAGACAAATCATCCATTTGCCATCCTTACCACTGTGTCAACCACGAAGTCATGACCACTCTACATACAAAAAACCGACGAAACCACAGCAGCGATAAAAGTCGCCTCTAAAGTAGAAAATAATAATTATCAGATATTTATCAAGCGTTTAGTCATGAATTGTCGCCCTTTTGGCTTTATCAATAGTCGGGTATTGTGATTCGACACTTTTGGGGACAACGACAACCATTCACCGCGAGTATCAGCAGCGATGGCACGTCTATAAAACCCGCTCCAGGATTGATCACCATCAATACCCCCGTTTCACGCTGTCGCCGTTAACCCTCGGCATGTGCTTCTTATTGTTTTTACGCTTCAGATAGAATGACAAAGTCGTATGCATGGAGAGTTTTGTCGATCGCTGTATGCTCTGCTCGTTAGTCATCTACGGCAAGGTGGTATCTGATAGTCCTGTGGCGCTTTCATTCGCAGTTATCTGAATTTTATTTCATAAATTCAGAGATTTAATATGACCTACCACATTATCACTTCCTGCCAAAATCAACAGATTTATGCCGAATTACAAGAAGTCCTACAAGATTTGAATGTTGAATTAGTTGCACTGGACGAGCTCCCGATTGCAGGGAAAAAAAAACTGCGGATTTACTCCTCATTGAAGCTGAGGCTGATTTAAACCACATCACCGATAGTTTGGCCGATGAATTTCGACAGCTGCCAAAAATTGCCATTTTGCACTCTGCCCACCTGAGCCGAAGTCAGATCTATCAGGCCGGCTTTCAAGATTATGTAATGCACCCTTTTGTTAAAGAAGAAGTGCTGTATCGAATCATCACCTCCATCCGACAATCTGTAGCTGCTCCCCCTGCAGCGAATTTCTCCGCACCTGAGGTGGCTCACTCATCACAATCCGGACTACCAGGCTCAGCGGTGCCGAATGATACAAAACCGCTGCACCAGACTATGCCCCGCACTTTTACACAGAATCCTGTACCAAGAATCGATCAACACCAGGTATTGATCGAAAAAGCATGCGTCTATATGCAGGCCAATTTGGCCAAGCGCTTGACCTTGGCTCTCGTGGCAAAACAAACCGGCACCAGCCGGACGAAATTAGCGGCGTTATTTCAATCCAGGCTGAATACCACGGTATTCGAGTGGTTGCGTGAACAGCGCATGCTGCGTGCTGAGTCGCTGTTGCTGCAGTCCAATTTGCAAATTCAGCAAATTGCCTATGCCGTCGGTTATGACAATCCCGCCAACTTCGCCACCTGTTATCGACAGCATTTTCAGCGCTCGCCAAGTGCCAGCCGAAAAAACCGGACGCTAGCAAAAGGATTCGGGACGACAGCAAAGGCGAATGATTCGGAACAAGTCTAGATTAATCAACAGTCGAATCCAGGAAGGTACAAGGAAGATGTCAGATTCAAATGTGAACGCAAAAATCACCGACACCGTCAGCCAAACCAATGCTGGCGTGCTAGGGGAAGCCCCAGCGCAAGCGATGGGCACTTTGTACCAAGTGGCATCGCACGCCAATGGCATGGCGATGCAAAACGCCGTCGCTAATCAACACAATTTGAATCAGCTCAATAGCAGCATCGTGGCGCAGGCGATCAGCATTATTAATGGCAAATAGGGATAGAGCAGCATGGCAGACAACTCCTTAGTCACGGCAACTTCGGCGCTGACGGCATTTCAACAAAATGTGGCTTTTATCAATCAGCAAGTATTGCAGCCGGTTAGCAAACCAATGGACGGCGGTTCGAAAATGATTGCGGACCAAGCGGCAGCGTTGATGGTGGAAGATATGCGGTCATTTTTACAAGGATGCGAACAAATTCTGACCGTTGCAATGGCCAAAGCAGCAGCGCTGGCCACGAATCCAGCCACGGTGTCCGAAGGCACGGTTGCCATTCAATCGGTCACCACGGCGATGGCCGCGTTACCGACTTATGCAACAAATATTGCCGGCTCTGCAGGCAGCATTATTGGCGCATTTAGTACTGTGGCTGCCACGGCCAAAGCACCGACCTTGTCAGCTGCGACGCCATTTTCCGCTACGGCATCGGCGACGGCAGCTTCGCCGTCCGGTCCTACCGGCACTGAGCATTATCGTTATGAATCATCAGCAAAACCCCAGACAACACCAACCACAGACGAACAAAAAAGAAAATTTAACTTTTTTAAAAATTGATCAGGTGAGGAAATAACCATGACACGCAATGGAAGATCAGTGAGCACAAGCTATGCAGAGCAATTTAAACCGGCGCAGATCCTTGGTGCGCAGACGTTAAATGAGTTCGCCAACAACAGCTATTTACAGGAGCGTAAAGAAGGGTATGACGCGGCTGGTATGCCAATCCTTTATAGCAGCAATAGCCCAACCGAACAGGATCTAAACTCGCTGTACCGGCTTGATACACTTCAAGTCAATGTGCAACCGGTGATCCGTCCGGTTGAAGTGTCGGGCAAAACTGATTTCCAATCCTTTTTGATTGAGTTGCAGGACAATTGCACCGGCTTAACCCTGGTGATGCTGCAAGAAAGTGATGGGGCGGTATTTTGTAATGTACGGCTGCTGCCTTTTAGTACGCTGGAGCAATTGCTCAACCCCACTGCTTCAAAATCCGGTTTATTAAAAATAAAACTACCAATCCACAATATTATCAAGCTCAACGTCACCCTTAAGGCCTCGAATGTCGGTGAAGTGTTATATCAAACCCATAAAACGGACATCACCCTGGATGATCTCTCGGACGATGACCGCTTAAAACTCAAAGCCAGATTAGAGCTCAACGCCGCGAAGTCGATTGCCCATTATGTATCGCAAATGCTGACGCCAACCCCGCCACCACAAACGGTGTCAGATCTCAGTACGAAATCAAGACAAACGCAAACAGCCCAGACCCCACTCGCTCAGCGCTTGCAAGTGACGTCGTTCAGCTGTGTGATCACCAGTTGTATAAAGACAGTGGTCCTTGGCACCACCTTAGTCGCGACAACTGCTGGCGCTGTCCTCTCGGGGATTGGCATTGCCACGAAAAACCCAATTTTTGCGTATAGCGGCCTTGTGTTATCTGCCTTAGGTGGCATCGGGCGAAATGCCATCGGACTGTCGACAGTGCAGCCTTCAATCCAACCGATCCTTGATGGCGCTGAAATTAGTTTAACCAATGCACACAATGGCAACCTGTTAGGCGATTACATCATTACGTTGAATTAATCTCGCGGAGAGAGCTCATGAATAGTGCCACGACGTCTGAAACTACAGAAACAACACCAGCATCGGCGCCAAAAAGAGCCACCAGAAAATCTGCGCATTCGCTGCCATCAGCATCGGTAGCAAAAGCAGCGGTGTCAAAAGCAGCACTCAAAACCGAGTTAACAACGGGCTCAAAAACAACCCGCGGTGCTAAGTCCCGAACAAGTTCAGGAACAAAACCCGCAGCAAGTCGCGGAGCAGATCAAAACATCAACAATGCACTGCTGCTACACGAAGACGACCTCAAAGCCATTACTGGTCAAGTCCTGAGTGCGGTGATGGAGAAAATCATCCCATTGCTGGAAAAAATTGAGCTGATTAACAAAAACGCTGCCCCCCCTGCTGTGGCGAACGTGGTGGAAATGTCCGCCGAGCAAACTGCTGCCAAACAACTGCAACAGCAATTGCAAACCATGGCTCAAATGAAGCTGAAAAGCCTGGAAGACCGGGTGACGCATCGGATCCAGCAAATGCAGGGGAAATAAGCTTTTATGAGATGGTCAAGGCAAGACTGGTCCATCAAACACCAAATTCCGGGATGCCGAGTTGGTTCTGTAGCCCTGAATCCACGCTAGTTCAACATTGATAAAAGGAAAAATCTATGAGCACAGTAAGTCCACAAATTACCGACGCAGTCACTCAAGCCAATGTCAAAGTCGTTGCAGAATCGCCGGCAATGGCGATGGGCACACTTTACCAAGCCATGTCGCATTCGACAGGCATGATGTTTGAAAACTCGGTCAATGCGCAAAACCAGCAGAATATTTTGTCACAGGCAGCCACGACCCAAGGCGTGATGCAGATTTACAGCGTCGATACGATTTCCGATGCCATTGCCATTGCCCGAATGTTACAGGCGTCGCAAGGCAACTGAAGGTCACGGCAATACCACCCAAAAAACAGCTGACATCATGTCAGCTGTTTTTTTACATGAGCGTCAGCCCCCGTGCGCCATAACTAACGCCACAATTACATATTATTCGTACTTTCCACCGGTCAACCAAACTGCCGCCGTTGCCCAAACGGGGACTTAGCCAAGCGTGGCTCGGCCTTATAAAAATGCTGAAGTAAGCTTTGATAACCAGCAAAATGTTGTTGTACATCCTGCTGACATTGCTGTTTTTCCGGGATGCTATCTGAGGAAGTCTGAACTGAAACATTGGCCTGTGCTCAATCAGCCACCACCAATCGGGCGGCGTGATAAGCGGAGGAAATAGCAAATCCCCCATCGACGAAATGGGATCAAAGGCGCAAGCCGTACTCCAATCGCGATAAAATTTGCGATATCACTGACATCACTACACTGGCTGCTGGCATTGATCCAACTTATTCAGTCGCCCACTCAACTGACGTCCCCAGCGACTATTGCGACCATAAACATCAATAAAGTAGCGGGCATGGATCTGAAACGGCGGCAGCTGCGGATGATGGCACTGTAGCAGCCAATGTTTATCAGACGATTTGGGGTTGGCAAGCGGTGCGGAGCAAGCTTGGTCGGTAAGATGCTCTCGGTTAAATTGCCGGTTCAGCTTGCGTCAGATAGCTATTTAATTCCGATTCAAACCACTGCATAAATAGCCGTAGCCTAACCGGTATATGCCGGCGATGTGGGTATAACATCGACACCGGCATGGCTGGTGCACGCCAGGCTGGCAAAATTTGTTGCAACTGACCAGACTCCAGCAGATGCCGCACGCCGCCAATTGGCGCCTGAATAATACCAAGCCCAGCCAGACAGGCTGTGGCATAAGCGTCAGTATTGTTGACGGTAATGGCCGCCGCCATTGTGCGCTGGTTTAACTTTCCGGCGTCAAGATATTCAAAATAACAGTCCCGGTGCGCGAAGTGCGGCGCGTAGTGCACCAGCTGATGGCCGGTCAGTTCATCCGGATGGATCGGAGTACCGAACTTTGCCAGATAGGCTGGGCTTGCCAGATTCAGCAGTGGCATGCTGGGTAAAGTCTTGGCAATTAACCCTAAATCTTCGACCGCCCCAACCCTTACTACACAATCAAAACCCTCGGCGACCAAATCCATTTTGCGATCAGTGCAACTGACTTCAAACTCAACTTTGGGGTAAAGCGCCAAAAACTGCGACAACTTCGGAAATAATAACGACCGTGCCATCACTGTGGGCATATCAATCCGTAACCGCCCCGCCACTTCAGTATTTTGTTGCTGAAACAAACTTTCAACTTCATCAAATTCGGCCAGTAAATCTTTACAGCGCTGATAGAACAGTTGCCCGTCCTGCGTCAACTGCACCCGCCTGGTGGTGCGCTGCAACAAACGGCTCCCCAAATGATTTTCCAGCTGTTGTACCAAGGTTGAAACATAGGTTTTCGACAAATCAAGCGCCACGCTGGCCGCGGTAAAACTTTGCAGCTCAGCCACCCGTAAAAATACCTGCATCGCCTGCACCCGATCCTGCATGTTGTTTTACCCCTGACAATGGTGTTGGTTGATCCGCCGATACGACTGGCGTTTATTCCGCTTATTGTTCGCTATCAGCAAACAGTTTATCCGCATATCCGGTATTTATCCAAGATCTGCATAGCAATACACTGGCAACAGTTCGCAACTATTGCGACCAACTAACCCCAGGAGCGCATGATGACTACTCAATTTAACCAACCTAAAATCGCCTTAATCACTGGTGCCAGCCGTGGCCTTGGTAAAAATATGGCCCTGCATTTGGCTAAAGATGGCGTCGATTTGATATTAACTTACCAACACAATACGGCGGATGCGCAAGCGGTGGTTGCCGCAGCGGAAAAGCTTGGCCGTAAAGCTGTCGCTTTGCAACTCGATGTCAGTCAAAGCGCAACCTTTCCTGATTTTGCCGCACAAGTACAACAAGCACTGCAGCAGCATTGGCAACGGACAACCTTTGATTTTCTGGTGAATAACGCCGGTATTGGTCTGCATGTGCCGATGACTGAAACTAGTGTCGAACAGTTTGATTTATTGATGAATATTCATGTCAAAGGGCCATTTTTCCTAACCCAGCAATTGCTGCCACAACTCGCTGATGGCGGCCGGATTGTCAATGTATCCACCGGACTGACCCGCTTTGCGATACCAGGTTATGGTGCTTACGCCATGATGAAAGGCGCAGTGGAAACCATGACTAAATATTGGGCGAAAGAACTGGGTGCACGCGGCATTCGGGTGAATGTGCTGGCCCCTGGCGCCATTGAAACCGACTTCGGTGGTGGTGCTGTGCGCGACAACGAAAGTCTGAACCAGTTTATCGCCAGTCAGACCGCCCTTGGCCGGGCGGGTCAACCGGATGATATTGGTGGCGCCTTAAGTTTATTGTTAAGCGAACAAGCGGGCTGGATCAACGCACAACGAATTGAAGCATCCGGCGGTATGTTTTTATAGGGCAGGTTTTATAAAGCAGGCATGTTGTTATAAAGCAGTTTTGCTTCAGCGCAGAAACCAGGTCTGCAAAGCTCAACCAAGCTGATAAAAACCTTGATCACGCTTAGCCAAACCGCATCATCTTTTTTTGATAAAAAACGGCGACCTAAAGTCGCCGTTTTTATTTGATCCCTGGCCGAATAAACCGAATGATTCATTCATCTACTTTCGTTTTAACATCCCCTTCGTGTGGTTGTGTCACAACGCCCAACATCAATTGTGCCTGAATCAACTTAAGTAACTCGACGGTGGCACGGGCGTCCGAACTGGCACGATGGTGATTGTGCAGTGGAATATTAAAATGTTGCGCCAGATTGCCAAGGCTATAACTGGCAAGACCGGGGTAAGCACGGCGCATCTGGACCACTGTGCAGAACTTCGGCAGTTGCAGCACAAAACCACAACGTGCCAGTTCCGCGCGGACAAAACCATAATCAAAATTCACGTTATGCGCGACAAAAATACTGTCACCAATAAATTCCCATAGCTGCTGCGCAATATCGGCAAATCTTGGTGCAGTGGCAACCATCGTATGACTAATACCGGTGAGCTTCTGAATAAAATAAGGAATGCGCCGCTCCGGATTCACTAAGCTTGAAAATTCCGCAATAATGTCACCGTATTGCACTTTATAAGCGGCAATTTCAGTGATGCGGTCGCTGTCATTTTTGCCACCGGTGGTCTCTACATCAATCACCACATAGATCCGATCCGGGCTTTGCCACCACAACACTTGTTGCAGCGCGACGTTAAAACCAAGTTCCCGTAAAGTCATTAACCGTGTGAGTTGATGACGCCTTAAGCTATCGCCCGGCGCTTTTAACTCCACCAGCTGGATATCACCGGCTTTGGCCAGTAACAAATCAGGGAAACCACTGCTATAACGGCGAAAATCCTGCGCCATCTGCCGTAGAATTGTGGCCAGCGCTCCCTTGGGTGCGCCTTGCACTAACAGCGGCAACATGGTGGCTAAATCGGGATGCCAACTAAAAACGGCGTTGGGCTTTTGAAACTGTGCGCTGTAGGTTTTCAGTAGTTGTTTAACCGCTGTGGCAGGGTCTGCCAACAATGCCAGTTGCTGCTCAATCACCTGCTGCTGCCGTGTATAAAACTCGCCACTACTCAGATCACGTGGCCGGCGTTCAAACTCGTTATAGATGGCACTTTGCTCTGACTCAAACAGCGGTTGCCAGAACAGTAAGCCGAATAACCCCAGCCACAATTCGTTCTCGGCATGAAACGCCTGATAACCCTGTTGTTGGTAATAGTGTACGGCACCCCTTTCGGTTTGCCCCAGATACAATTCGTCCAGTGGGATCGTTGCGGCCGAGCGCAAAAAGTCGGTTAAATCGGAGGTTGGTTTTTGCTGCAACTTACGACTGGCAAAATCACGGGCAAACCACAATTCATCATCACAACTGGGGTTTTCCAGCATTTGCGTTAATTGTTGCGTCAGCGCTTCGGCCATGTCTGGATTTTTTCGATTGGCATAAAACAACCGCAACAAACGCTCAGACGCCGGATAGCTGTTACTTTGACGGTAGAATTCGATCGCAAGCCGGGTGAATTCAGTGCGACGGCTAACTGCTAGCTGCAAAGAAGTTGACGGAGTTGGCAATAACGCCTCTTCCGGGTTTTGCGCTGCAGCATCGCCCTCAGCATGCTCTTCAGCGCCGGAGATGGTGTTGGTGCTTAGCAGTAGCTTTTCAGCCAGCCGGCCCAAGGCAGTACATAAACTCTCCCGTTGTAAACGGCTTCTTTCATCCAATGGTTCTGGCCACTGCGGTAACTGAGCTTGCCAACAGGCCAGTGCCTGCGCTTGGGCATCAAAGCTCAGGCTTTTCCAGTCTTGCTGCAATTTTTGCAATGCTGGTTTGAGGCTGGCATAAGCAAAAGCAGATAAGGCTTGGGCCTGATCGGTATAACGGGCTTGAAATTCCTGCTTAAAACCGGAGCCAGGCATAATACCTAAATCTCGTAAAGTGAAAGCAGTCAGGCTGGTTTCAAAACGGCCAAAATATAAAAAATAACCATACTGCAATTCAGTTTGCGCGCGCAGTGCGATCAGCTCACCACTGTGCTTCGCAAGTTGCTGCAAAGTATCAGCGCTCAGCAGTTGATATTCGGATATAAATTGTTGCAACTGCGGTTTGGTGCTGGTCTTTTTAACCGCTGGCAGCGTGTTTGCTGCTTGCGGCCGCGCCAGTTCAATCAACAGCAACAGCTGATCTTTATTCGCGCGCTGCAAAAAGTCAGCTAAATCTTCCGCAGTTGTCGGGTCGTCCAGCAGCCCCGCCCGACGTAATGCCACAACGGCAGCCGCCTGGTCCGGCACTTCATCATATTCAACGTCTTTGAGTGCAAACACTAACCCTTTGCGATTTAACAGCCGCACCCATAACCGTTGTGCCGTCAAGGGTAATTGGTTAAATGTATCAATCAATTGAATATGTTGCGGTAACAATACGCCGTGATACCGACTTAACAGCACTGCCAGCAAGTCGCGAAAATGCGTTAAATAATAATCCGGTGGGAGCTGCAGTTGCGGTGTAGTCATCAGAGTTCATGCAAAAACATCGGTAATAGCCAGTGTAACAAAGACTGTATATTTGTACAGACCCATGCACGAATGTGGCAATATACAAAAATGACCTGGCGAGTGATGTCAGTCAGCGGCTATTAAAAATAATCGGTTGTGACCACGAAGCATCCGATATTGCGGAAACTTCCACCCTTGCCGTCGGGTCATAGACAAAGCTAAGCTGTAATTCACTGGAAACTTCATGACAATTCAAACGCTTGCCTCTTTGTCGTTTTAAGGATAATTGATGAATACTAAAAATCTGCTCGATCAACTGTTACGTTCAGGCACGGAATTGTTGCAAGGTAAATCCTCAGACCACAACTCTGGCTATCATCCGCAATCCGGGCAACCGCAAAATACCCAACCTGCTGGCAATCTGACTGACACATTGTCGTCTTTGTTGTCTGGAAAAAGTGGTGCGGCCTTGGCCGGTGGTGCTTTAGGCTTATTGCTTGGCAGTAAATCCGGCCGAAAATTAGGTGGCACGGTATTAACTTATGGCGGTCTGGCCGCACTTGGTGCTCTGGCTTATAAGGCCTACCAGAATTACCAACAACAAAGGCCCGGCCAACAGACAAATCCGATCCAACCTTTTGATCAGTTGCCTGCACCAAAAGCGGAAGCTCACAGCACAGTGATTTTAATTGCGCTGATTGCGGCAGCAAAAGCGGATGGTCATATTGATGATCGCGAACGCCAGCTGATCGATGGTGAAGTTGCCAAACTCACGTCCGACCCAACCTTACTGCATTGGGTTGACCGCGAATTGAAAAAACCACTGGATCCGGCAGAAGTCGCCAGTCACGCCAAAGATCAGGCGATGGCGGCAGAAATGTATCTGGCCAGTTTGCTGACTGTCGATGAACAGAATTTTATGGAAAAGTCGTATTTGCAAGAACTGGCACGCCAGCTCAAGCTAGACCCGGCTCTACAAGCCGAATTGGCGCTACAGGTACAACAAGCGGTGGCTGCGACCCGTTAATCCATAGCTCGAGTCGTGCCAGTGAAGGTGTTGATGTGGCTGTCGGTGATGCTGAGGATCAAAGACACAGGATTTTCGCCGGCTACCATCCACACATTCAAACTTCCAAAGATCCATTCGATTGCTGTCGGCTACAAGTGGATGAACTTAGTCGCCAAAAGGATGAAGTAACACCTCCTGCTCCAGGAAGTTTTTACGTTGCTTAAAGGCTTCAACCAACCCATACAGCTGGTGCTTTTCAGCCAGTTGCAACGCTTTTGTCAGCTGCTGTGGTTGTTTTGGCGGATGAATAAATCCATCCAGCCAGGGGGTTAAATCCGGTGCAACCACCAACTTTACGTTGTCACCCCATTTTTTCTGAAGTAAATCAAAGGTCTCCAAACCGGCCGCATCGTAGTCAAAAGCACAATAAATGTCTGCGTATTGCGCCAGAAATGGCTGCAGCAAAGCAGAGCCAATCCGTGAGCCGGACGCCAGCACGACGTCGCACTGTGCCAGGCTAAAATCTTGCAGCATCATTTGCTGCGCCAAAGCAGCGACTTCGGTGTGTCGGAAAAAATTCTCTTCGTTTTCAATCAGCAACAAACTAGTTTTGCTCTGAAAATTCTGCAGCAATTGCACGCTGCCGTCCGGCTGACTTTGTGCCAGCACAATCTCTGGCCGAAGGTCGGTTAGGCCGCTGTGGTACACCAACAAATAACTGTGTGACGTATTGGCCCGGTGTGAGTCGCCCTGCAAACTGGCAATTTGACGGTTCGCCGGCTCCAGCGCACTTTGCCACAACTGCTCAAACAAAGCGTTGTCGACAATACTAACTTGCCATTTACCCGCCCCAACCACCCGGACTTTGAACATTTCCGCTCGGCGCTGGTAAAATCCAGGGGGCAATAATTGTAAAAATTTGCTGTATTGCACTGATTTTCCGGCTTTAATTTGTTGCAGGTATTTTTTAAGCATCAGCGAAGTACCTTATCCACGGCTTGTTGCCACCCTGCCAATAATACAGCGCGTTGTTCGTTCGTCATCTTGGGGGAATAGCCGGTCAGTTGAGGACGGGCAAGTGCCGTATCCGCCAAACTGCAATACCATCCGGCCTGAATGCCGGCCAGCAACGCTGCGCCATAGGCCGAGGTTTCCGCGACTGCAGGGCGCTCAATGTCCAACTGCAACACATCAGCTAAATGTTGGCAAAACCATTGATTGGCCACCATACCGCCATCAATCTTTAGACCGGCAATCACAGCGCCATCGGCTTGCATCGCTCGCAATAAATCAGCCGTTTGATATACAACAGCCTCAAGTACTGCCCGCGCTAAATGCGCTTTGCCAGAACCAAGGGTTAAACCACTTAAGCTGGCGGTGACATCTGAGCGCCAATAAGGCGCAGCGAGGCCAGTAAAAGCCGGTACCAGATAAACCCCGCCATTATCCGGCAAACTGGCCGCCAGCGTTTCCGTCTCGGCGGCACAATCAATCAGCGCGAGTTGGTCACGTAACCACTTCACTGCGGCACCAGCGACAAAAATGGCACCTTCCAACGCATACTGGGTCTGGCCTTGTACAGTGCTGGCCACTGTACACAATAACCTTTGCCTGGAAATAACCGGCTGGTAACCGGTATTTAATAACGCAAAACAACCGGTGCCATAGGTGCTTTTGAGCGTCCCTGCGCTGACACAACCCTGGCCGATGGCCGCAGCTTGTTGATCACCAATCAACGCCAGAATTGGCAGCGTAGTGCCAAACCAGCGCACATCACAACAGCCAAAATCATCGGCGCTTTGTTTGACCTGTGGCAGAATTTCAAGCGGAATATCAAATAACTGCAATAACCACGGGTCCCAGTTTAAGCTGGTTAAATCCAGCAATAAGGTGCGGCT
This sequence comes from Gammaproteobacteria bacterium, assembly GCA_018820995.1. Classification (GTDB taxonomy): domain Bacteria; phylum Pseudomonadota; class Gammaproteobacteria; order Enterobacterales; family Alteromonadaceae; genus Pararheinheimera. The sequence goes on from JAHJNE010000014.1 coordinate 12,675, forward strand.
GGCATTGCTGGTGTCGGTGGCATGCAGCTGACCGCCGCTTAGCCGCCATAATAAAAAACTATCGATAGTGCCAAAAGCAAGTTGCTGATCAGCGAGCGCTTGTTGCACCTTTGTATCATGATCAAGTAACCAGCGAACTTTTGACGCCGAAAAATAAGGGTCGAGTTCCAGGCCGGTTTTTAGCCGGATGGTCGCGGCATGGGCTTGTAATTGCTGGCAATAATCAGCAGTGCGCCGATCTTGCCAGACAATGGCTGGCGCTAACACTTCACCACTTTGGCGATGCCATAACACGGTCGTCTCGCGCTGATTACTAATACCAAGACCAATCACTTCTAGATCCAATCTAACGGCCTGCTGCAGCACATCACGGCACACTGCTAGCACCGACAACCAAATTTGTTCCGCGTCCTGCTCGACCCAACCATTGTGTGGGAACTGACAACTCAGTTCTTGCTGCGCCAGGGCCAGTAGTTCGCCATCACGATTAAATAACATCGCCCGGCTGGACGACGTGCCTTGGTCAATGGCAAGGATCACTTGTTGTGGCATGATTTCTGGCATTATAACTCCATTCATTCGTTGCGAAATAACGTGTCGCCAAACGGGAAATGTTAACAAAATCGCCATTTCAGGCTGATATAAAACAGCTTAACGGTGATAGTGAGCACTGCCAACTACCACATTCAACAGCGCTGGAAAATAAATTAAAAAAAACTTAATTACTGATCGGTCCAGTAAATCAAATGCTTAGCAAAAAAGTGTCAGATAATTTTACATAAACAAGATAACGTTCTGAAAAGGTTAATAACTCCTTATTGAAATTGTCATAATTATTCTCTAATTTAGCCCAGCTGCAAATCAATAACATCGTTGCAAAGTTGTCTTTGCAACCAGCAAACAAGCGGCCAGCCCAAGCAAATTAACTCAATCAACTGCCATGGAAACTCTATGAAATTTAAACTGCTCCTGTTGCCAGCGCTTTTGGCGCCCGCACTTCAGGCTGAACCTTTTATTTCTGAATACGTTGAAGGTTCTTCTAATAATAAAGCGTTGGAAATTTATAACCCGGCGAACACACCGTTAAATCTGACCGGCTACAACCTGAAAGTATTTTCTAACGGCAAGGATACGGCAGGCAAAACCATCAATTTGTCTGGTGAACTTGCCGCCAAATCAGTGCTGGTACTGGTTGATACCAGTGCAGTGCAGGAATTAAAAGATAAACAAACATCCTCCAGTTTGACCCTGGGCTCTGGCAATTTTAATGGCGATGATGCTATCGCGTTATACAACGGCACCACCTTAATTGACGTGTTTGGCCAGATTGGTTTTGATCCTGGTACCCGTTGGGGTGCTGGTGATGTGCAAACTTTAGACAAAACTTTGGTGCGTAAAACTACAGTAAATCAAGGCGATACCAATGGTAGCGATGCCTTTGACCCAGCCGCTGAATGGCAGGGTTTTGCGGTCAACACCTTTAGCAATCTTGGTTTTCATAACATGGACGGCGATGGCGGTGGTGTGGACCCGGATCCGGATCCGGAACCAACGCCAGATCCATTGATTGGCAATTGTGGTGATAACGCAACTTTCATCAGCGCCATTCAAGGTACCGGCACTGTTTCAGCCGAAGTTGGCAAAATTCATATCATTGAAGGTATTGTCACTCAGCAACTGCAAACTGCATCTGGCTTTTATGTGCAGGAAGAAGCCGCTGACTCAGACAACAACCCTGCCACTTCTGAAGCAATTTTTGTCTACAACAATGGCGTCACTGACTACCCTGCTGTGGGCAATAAAGTACGGATTATCGGTGTGGTGGAAGAGTTTTATACCAAAACACAGTTAAAGCGTTCTGCAGCATTATTGGATTGCGGCACAGGTGACACGATTGCTCCGGTGAACCTGAGCCTGCCATTTAGCGATCTGGCGAGCCTCGAAGCGCTGGAAAGCATGCAAGTACGGATTGATCAGGCGCTGACCGTTTCTGACACCTACAGTCTTGGAACTTACGGCGAACTTGGTTTGTCATCCAAACGTCTGTACACGCCAACCAACCAATTCCGCCCGGGCACTGCCGAAGCAGTCGCACTCGCCGCGCAGAACAAACTGGATAAAATCATCCTCGACGACCTGCAAAACGGTAAGAACCCGGCCAATATTATTTACCCGGCACCTGGTTTAAATATGAATAACCCAGTGCGTCTGGGTGATACCTTTAGCAATCTGCAAGGTGTACTGGATTACAGCTTTAGCGCCTGGCGGTTATTACCGGCAGTCACGCCAATCCATACCGCCAGCAATCCACGCCAAAATCAGCCAGAGCTAAAACGCCAGGATAGCCTGACAGTCGCCAGCTTTAACGTACTGAACTACTTCAACGGCAATGGCGATGGCACAGGTTTCCCAACCTCTCGTGGTGCAACTACCAGTGCTGAATTTGCCCGCCAGGCGGATAAAATTGTCTCAGCCTTGGTCGCGATGGATGCGGATGTCGTTGGTCTGATGGAAATTGAAAACGATGGTTATGGTTCAGCCAGCGCCATTGTTGATTTAGTCAGCCGTCTGAATAATGTGATGGGCGCGGGCGTATATAATTTCGCCAGCGTACCAGGTAGCACAGCCCTTGGCAGCGACGAAATCTCCGTTGGTCTGATTTACAAAACAGGATCAGTGGCCAAGGTTGGCAATGCTGTCACTACCAGCAGCGGTGTATTTGGTTATGGCAATCGCCAGCCATTGGTGCAAACGTTTAAAGATTTGACCAGCAACGAAGTGTTCACCGTTGCCGTCAACCACTTTAAATCTAAAGGCAGCTGCCCAGGTTCATCCAGCCCGGATCGCGACTTCAAAGATGGTCAAAGCTGCTGGAATGCCACACGGGTGCAGGCTGCGACGGAACTGATGAGTTTCTTAGCCAGCGCGCCAACGGGCAGCACTGATCCGGATATCCTAGTGATTGGTGACTTGAACTCGTACGCCAAAGAAGATCCAATTCACACCTTCGTCAGCGCAGGTTACGTCAATCTGGTGGAGAAACATCAGGGTAGTCGTGCACATGGTTATAGCTTCAGCAGTGAAAGTGGTTATCTGGACCATGCACTGGCCAGCAGCAGCCTGTCATCGCAAGTAAGCTACGCCACTGAATGGCATATCAACTCTGATGAACCTATTGTGTTTGACTACAACCTGGAAGACAAAACGGTCCAACAACAAGCCGATTTGTACCAGGGGACCCCGTTCCGCTCTTCTGACCACGATCCGGTGATTGTTGAACTTGCCCTGGCAAGTCTGAATCCTGCCGATCTGGATAAAGATGGCGACGTTGATAACAACGATATCAGCCTGTTTAACCAGTTGTTGCGCAGTGGTGCAGTGCTGAGCTTAAGCTACGACTTCAACAAAGATGGCAAAGTCTCCAGCAGCGATGCTCGGGCAATGTCAGCGTTATGTACTTATGCCCGTTGCGCCATTAAATAAGCGGCGAACTTAATTCATCGACGCCACGACCAAAGTGCAGCTAACTTGCTGCACTGCGGTCGCTCTGGCGTCAAGTTGTCACTAATAGTCTAATTTTGGAACGTTAAAAATGAAAAAAATCTTAGCAGTACTCGGTTTGTTCTTCAGTTTGCAATCTCAGGCTGCATTACTCAGTGTTGAATTAGATAACACCAGTTATCAACAAGGCGATGTGATCAGTGCCAGTATTTGGATGAGCGATTTAAACACATCATTGGCCGGTTTTAATCTGGATTTGTGGTTTCAATCGACTTCGCTTGCGTTTGACAGCATCAGCTTTGGCAACTATCTAACCGTATTTGATGCCACTGATAAATATTCGCAGGCGACCGGCAATGTGCTGAATTTCTCTGAAATGAATAATGACGCGCTGTATTGGGAACTGGCCGACGCTCAAATTACGCCCGACAACCGTTTTCAGCTGGCGACGATTTCTTTTATCGCGAAAAAGGCCGGTGCTTTTGTGCTGAGTTTCGATAAAGTTGAACTCACAGATGGCTGGGGTGATGAAATCCCTGCCAACGACTTCCAAATCAGCAACGCCAGCGGCACCATCGAGGGCACACAAGATGTACCAGCACCAACACCTTTGCTGCTGCTTGCACCTGCTCTGCTGTGGTTAGCTCGTCGCCGTTAAGCGTTAGTTCCGGGCTTTAAGTACGGAGTGTCATGTACTTAGCGTTAACGCTTAGATTTAGAAGACAGGCTTCGTTAAAACAAAAACCGCTCTTCGAGGAGCGGTTTTTTGTAACATTCCCTATCACAGTGCAAACACAGAAATCGATTTCGCCCGCTTGCAGTTATTGCGCTTTTTGAAACAACAACACAAAACGATCTGTTTTACCGCGAATGGCCGGGTCAAAAGCAGAAAGTTGGTGATTGTCAGCCGGATTTGCTAAAAACGAATGGCTACTTACAAACTTAAACCCTTGTTTCACAAGGTTGTCACGGGTATAAGCCACATCAATACGATGCAAATTTTGCGCGGCGCTGACACCAGAACCGGCCGTCGCAGCATGATCAATGACTAACAAATAACCGCCTGGTTTTAATGCGGTTTTCAACTGATCCATTAATTGCGTTTCATCAATTTTCGGCCAATCTTTTGCTGTGTGATAAAGGTCGTGGTAACCCATTACGAACAGCACAGCATCAAGACTTGTTGCCGGTAAATCAAGTTGGGTAATTTCTTTACGCCAGTCTTTGACATTGGCAAGTCGTTGATTGCCAAGCCTATCAGTAAGCTGCTGACCTACATATTCAACATAAGCTTGATTATTGTGCAGATACACAGTGCCGGTCGGCCCAACATCCTGTGCCAGCAACTCGCTAAAATAACCGGCGCCCGCAAATAAATCTAACACCTGCATCCCTGGTTTCAGGTTTAACAGTGCCAATGTTTCTAATGGATGACTGCTTGGGTCTCGTTTTAAATCAGCCGCCGGACGGAGTGGCGCATTCAGGTCAGCGGCAAATACCGCTGGTGAAGTATGAAGTACCAGACAACTTAGCAGCGCAAATAGTGGGTATGTTTTTTTCATCAGTCGATCCCGGCAATTGTAAAATCATAAGCTAGCGCAGAATAGATATTGGCTCCAACCAACTTTGTAACGAGATATGAAGCAGGGCGAAAAATCGCAGATTGGTGTTTCAGTTATTTATTTTTAAAGAAATTCCTTTGCAATCCCCCTCCACTATTTGTACTTCTGCCAATCCCCGTTTAAGGTTAAAGGCAGATTCTTTGTTATGCTAAATTGTAAGGTTGGGTGTCTAGCAAATAGAAACTCGTTGATCTGCTGGAAAATCAGCTGGATATCGTCAACCACAACTTTTGTTATGTATCGATTATGGTATGCTCTGCAGCTACCTGAGTGCGTGAATTCACCGAGGTCTCATGTTCGATTCGTTACGCATCCGTTTGATCTTATTGTTGTTAGGTTTACTTAGCTTGATGGCGGTGGCCATTGGCTTTGCTACGCTGAGTGCGATGAAACGAGACAGCTATGATCAGGCACGGCAGTCATTGTCAGTCGCCAGTAAAGTATTCCAACAAGCCCTGACCAATCGTTCCGACCAGCTCAGTACCTCAGTGCGGATTGTTTCAAGCGATTTTGGCTTTCGTCGTGCCGTAGCGACTTCAGAACAAGAAACTATTAGCTCAGTACTCGAAAACCACGGCGGCCGTATTCAAGCTGATGTTAGTGTGCTGCTCTCACCAAGCGGTGAATTGCTGGCCAGTACTCAGTCGCAAATTAACCAAGCACAAATCACCATTTTATATAAAGAAATGAAACAGAGTGGCCGTGATAGTTTGACGGGTATTGTTTTGCTAGGTGATGAAGCCTATCAGTTGGTGATGATGCCGGTTAAAGCTCCGCAACTGATAGCCTGGGTTGGGATGGGTTTTTTGCTGGATCAGGAACTTGCGACGCAAATTAAAGGCGTCACCGACTTAGATATTAGTTTCAGTCGCGTGACGCCTGGCCATCCACTCTTGTTAGCAACCACCTTACAGAGTCAGCAGCCGGACACCTTGTCGCAAAGTACCGCTGATAGTGAAAACCTGGTGTTTGATGATGTGATCCCTCCTTATCTCACTGAAGCGGTTCCACTCGACAGTCAACAGCAACTATTTGCATATTTACATTTATCCACAGTTCGCTGGCGTGATAGTTATCTGCAAGCACGTAGCCAGTTGCTATTAATTTTTGGCTTTGGTTTATCGCTGGCATTACTGTTGGCGTATCTGGTTGCACGCAGTATCACCCAGCCTCTTCGGCAACTGACTGACTTTGCACGACAAATTGGTCAAGGGTTAAGAGCCACCGCCCCGGTAATTCATAAAGGTGAAGTGGGATTATTAAGTCAGACCTTGACCAAAATGCAGCAAGATATTTTGCAGCGTGAACAGCAAATTTTATTTCAGTCACAACATGATTCACTAACCGGCCTGACCAACCGTAGTTATGTAGAACAACAACTGCCGACGCTACTGCATCAATCTAATTTGCAATTGCTGTTAATCAACATCAAAGACTTTAAGCATATCAACGACACCTTCGGTTATCAGAATGGCGACTTACTCCTACAACAACTGGCTAACAGGCTAAAATCCAGCCCACTGGGTTCGTTGTTGCTGGCACGGCTGGGTGGCGACGAGTTTTTACTGTTACTGCCACAGCAACTCAAAGCATCAGAATTACCGGCATTGCAATACGCACTCAGTCAGGAATTTAAACTGGGTGATTCCACGATGAATCTAACCTTAGCGCTTGCGCTCTATGTGCTGGAATCGGACGCTATCAGCGCCGATGATGCACTGCGACGCGCTGATATTGCGATGGTCCATGCCAAAGTGCGACATGATCACATTGCGGTCTATCAAACTGGCCAAGATGAAAGCCATCAGCGGGAGCTGACGATTTTGCGCGATTTGCCACTTTCACTCAAAAGTGGCCAGATGTTTGTAGTTTATCAGCCCAAAGTCAGCCTGGAATTACAACTTTGTCATTCAGCAGAAGCCCTGATCCGTTGGCAACACCCTGAACTTGGGTTTATTCCACCAGATGAGTTTATTCAACTCGCTGAACATTCTGGTTTAATTGCCTTGGTCACCGATTGGATGATTGAACAGGTGATGGCACAGCTCGCAATCTGGCAACAGCAACAGATTAAGATGAAAGTGGCGATTAACTTATCGGCGCATGACCTACTCAATCCAGAGCTACCAGAGCAAATGGCTAACCGGTTGCAACACTTTGATCTGTCACCAACAGCATTGGCACTGGAAGTCACTGAAGGCGCAGTGATGCAAGATCCAACGCAAGTGATTCGGATTTTAAGCCAACTCCGGGATATGGGCATTGAACTAGCAATTGATGATTTTGGTACCGGCCAATCTTCATTGGCTTATTTGAAACAACTGCCAGTGCATGAAGTTAAAATTGACCGCGCTTTTATTAAAGATATTGAACACAACCAAAACGACGAATTAATCGTGCAGGCTACCACTCAATTAGCACATGGATTGGGCTTACGTGTCACGGCGGAAGGTTTGGAAAATCTGGCTGGACTTGCGAAGCTACAACTACATGGCGTGGACACCGTCCAAGGGTATTTTTTCTCTAAACCATTGCCAGCAGCGGCATTTGAACAATGGTTACAAGACTTTGTACCTCAACGAGCGCGCTGGTTTCATCCAGATGAAAAATAATCGGAGTCATCAATGAAAGCACTATTCATTGCGCTATTGAGTTTGTTGCTGTCATTGCCAGCAGCGGCGGGTAGTAAGATTATCGCAACCGGCGGCTCAACCTCAATCGAAGGTGCGGCAGGTGGTGGTATTGTGCCCTGGGCTGTAATCAACGGCTATGCCAGCAGCGACCAGTGGTCGGTGAATAGCTTCACCAGCCGCGTCGGTGTCGATGACTTTACCTTGCAAAATTTTGGTATTGGCGCCAGTTACAACAATCAATGGGAATTATCGCTGACCCGACAAAAGTTTAACCTCGATACCATCGGCGGCGATTTACAACAAGATGTATTCGGCCTGAAATACCACATTGCCGGTGAGCTGCTCTATAGCGACCTGCCGCAAATCAGCATCGGCCTGCAGTATAAAAAACACCGGAATTCAGGTTTACCCTTCGCGGTTGGCGCCAAAAATGACTCTGGCACCGATGTCTATCTGGCCGCCAGCAAAGTCTATTTTGCGGCTGTTGCAGGTCGGAATTTATTGTTAAATGCGACAGTGCGTGCAACCAAAGCGAATCAGCTGGGGTTGCTTGGTTTTGGCAGTGCAAGCGACAACAGTTACCACTATATGTTCGAAAGTTCGGCCGCCATTTTATTGCGTCCCGACCTGGCCATTGGCATTGAATTCCGGCAAAAACCAAACAATCTGGCGTTTGCAGACGAGCAACATTGGCGTGATATTTTTGTTGGTTGGTTTATTAATCAGAATTTTAGTCTGGTCGGGGGTTATGTCGACTTAGGCAGCATTGCCGGTCTGACGCAACAGCAAGGTTATTATCTGGCACTGGAGGCCACCTTTTAATGAAAGCAACATCGTTTTCTGGCCTGTGGCTCAGTCTTTGTATTTCCGTCATGGCGGTCTTAATACTCAGTGGTTGCAGCCAAACAAGCACAAAAGATCACTTATATCAGCAATTGGGTAGCAGTGCCGGTATTGAAAAAATCGTCGATGGTTTACTGGTTGAGATCGAACAAGACCCACAAATTGTCCATCACTTCCGTGACACAGACATTCCCAGATTCCGTAAGTTGCTGATCGAACAGCTCTGTGAACTGAGTGGCGGCCCGTGTAAATATACCGGTGCCAGCATGCAAGAAAGCCACACAGGCTTTAAAATTACCCAAGCCGATTTCGACAACCTGGTGCGTCATCTGATGAAAGTCATGACCGCACAAAACATCCCTATTGCAGCACAAAATCAGTTGTTGGGGATGCTCGCCCCGATGTATGGCGATGTGGTTTACCGTTAAACGCGGTATTTAGGATAAAGGTCGGCTGGAGCGATAAAAAACGACAACTACAGTGAAGGTTATTTAACTAACTCATATCGGGCATGCTGATAGTTTTTTTGATCGGCATGCAACTGGGCCAGCCGCCCGCTTTGATACAGTTTTGCCATCCCCAAGTCAAAAGCTCTAGCCAGCTGTCGTCCCTGAAAATCATTTTGAAACAACGGATACAGGGCTTGAGCGCTTAGTATTTCAACACTGTATAAAGGTAGTACCTTTGGATCCGGCTGATGATTCTGGTAACTAATAAAGGCCGCCAATCGTTGATGCTGCAGCAACATGAACCCTTCTTCTTCCGTTGCCACTTCGTATGGCTCTACCGGCACCGGCAAAAATTTGTCAAAATCATATCCCAACAACCAACCGACTGGCCTGTTTTGTAACTGTGTTAAATTTTGCAACGGCTGTAAGCTAAATAACTGAACACTTTGGTCAAAATCCAGATGCCAGCGAGGATAGACACCACTTGGATCATCATGGTAATAATCACCAAGCAGCACATCTGCACGCTTGGCATAAAACATATGTTTTGCCCGCTTCCAGTTGCTGAGCCGAAAATTCAATTGAATATCTTGGGTGGCCATCGCTTCGCGGAAAATCTGAAAATATAAACCAGAACCATCGGCATTGGTCAGCCCAATCCATGGGGAGGCGACAATCGTGATTGATTTTGCAACTGCTGCAGGCAAAAACAACAGCAATAAGAGACTGCTACAGTATCGGGTGATAGCAAAATGAAACTTCAACAAATGCATGGCTGTCTTCAAACACCAAAAGTCTTTGGGTCAACAAACCCAGACGAAAATAAAAACTGCTTTATCAATAGGCGTTTATTCTGCTAAAAGCAAGCTTTCAACTCACAAGGACAATGGATGAGCCAGCTGGTATTTTTAGATCAGGCAACTTTACCTGACATCGATTTAACCCCACTACAGCAACTGGCATTGCCATTGTATTGTTATCCACAGACGACACCATCAGAGGTGTTACCACGGCTAGCTGAAGCGACAGTGGCGATTGTGAATAAAGTTGAACTAACCGCAGCTACACTAGCGCAACTCCCAAAGCTGAAACTCATATGTGTCACGGCCACTGGCATCAATAATATCGACCTTATCGCAGCGAAACAGGCCGGTATTGTGGTTTGTAATGCCAGAGATTATGCCCAACATGCTGTGCCACAACAGGCCATGGCACTGTTGCTGGGGCTCTTTAATCAAATTGCACCTTATCAGCAAGCAATACAACAAGGAGCCTGGAGTCGAAGCGAACAGTTTTGCTTGCTCGATTATCCGATCCGGCAATTGGCTGGGCTGAATTTTACCGTTGTTGGTTTTGGTGGGCTGGGTCAGGCAACGGCAAAGCTGGCGGCGGCATTTGGCATGAATGTTCTGATCGCGGAACGACCAAACACAGAGTATGTGCGGGAAGGTCGAATGCACTTTAAGCAGGCCTTGCAACAGGCGGATGTTTTGTCGCTGCACTGCCCCGCAACTGCCGACAACTTGCATTTATTAAATGCTGAATCCTTAAGCTGGCTCAAACCGACGGCGATAGTCATTAATACTGCCCGCGGCAGTCTGATTGACTCCACGGCATTGGCTACTGCACTAAAAAACGGCACGCTGGCTGCTGCCGGGCTCGATGTATTGGATGTTGAACCGCCACCAGTTCATCACCCTCTGCTACAGTCTAACGTGCCGAATATCCTGTTGTCACCGCATGTGGGCTGGGCCAGTCAGCAAGCAATGCAGCAATTGGTGATTCAGACTGCCGACAATATCAGCAACTTTTTTGCCGGTACACCACAGCGCTGTTGCTGATCCCAATCTTCATTAGTTCCTTTTTTATGGTCATTTGTGATTGGCTGTGACAAGCGCGCCAGAGTACACTAAGGTCGGGTCGGCCTTGATGTCATAAAAGTGCCACCGCTATTTTTCTTGCAGGAGCAAATTTAGTGAAATTTTATTGGTTGATCATAGGGTTGTGTTTAAGCGCTTCGGTAAATGCCGAACCGCTCGCCGATGAAATACAACAAATTCAGCGTGAACCCGCACGATATGCCAGTGAACTGAGTGAACTTGCCGTTGAAAAACGCGATGCTGTGCACTGGTTTAAACTCAGCCATGCCTATTTGCGTCTGAAAAATAAAGATGCAGCACTGAACAGCATTAATATGGCTTTGCAGCTGGGTTTGTCAGATGAGGTGACCGTTCAGGCGCTGGAACAAAAAGCGCTCATTTATGGCATGCTGTTTCGAAATAACCAACAAGCACTGGCCGCATTACAGCAAGCTGAAAATAAACTGGACAGCATGACGTCAATGACGAAACCGCAGCTGCAAACCAGCGTCTATGAAAGTTTTGCCCAAGCCTACAATCAAGTTGGCAACATGACCGAGGCGATTCGTTATGCTGAACTTAGCATTGCCATTGCCACTGAACATCAACTACCACTACCGGAATTGCAAGCTCGTCTCACCGCTGGCAGGCTGGCACTGCAACAAAACAATTTTGTGTTAACGCAATTGCACTTAAGCCGGGCTTTGACGCTAGCCATTGAACTGGATCGCACCAGCTCGTTAGCGTCAATTCACTTGCGGCTGGGCATGGCTTACCGGAAGTTAGCTCAACACACGCTGGCATTGGAACATTTTGCAAAAGCAGAGCAATTTTATCAAAAACCTGCTGACAGCGGCCAACGCGTAAGTGTCTGGCTCAATCAGGCTGAAACCTATTTGCAAATGGCAGATCCCAAGGCTGCTGAACTGGTACTACAAAAAGCGCTGGCACTCGCTACAGAAATCCAGGACGTGCAATTAATTGCTCTGGCGCACTTCGGGCAAGCACAGTGGGCGATACAACAACAGCAGCTGTCGCAAGCACGACAACTACTCAACAAATCCTTGCAACTGTTTACCCAAATTGGTCTGGCCGGTCAACAGTTGGAAATCAATCTGGCGATTGTTGAAGTCGCATTACAACAACACGATCTCGAAGCAGCGTCCGATGCGCTGCCTGCAGAAACTGTATTGGCCAATTCGCCAGACTTCCTGCAACAAAAGTACTGGCAAATGTCTGCACAGTTAAATGCAGCAACTTCACAGTGGCAGTCTGCATTTATAGCCAGCGAAAAAGTCGTAGAACTTCAGACGACCTTGCTGCAAAACCAACAAAAATTCACGCTTGATTTGCTCAATAGCAGTTTGCAACTGCAGCGCCAAGAGCAGCAACTCAAAACACTGCAGCAACAGCAACAGCGTTATCGCTGGCTTATTGTGGCACTTAGTGTTGGATGTTTGTTGAGTCTTGCATGGGTGTTCCGTCGACGGAAAAATGTTTTTGATGACGGTCAGCCGGAATCGCTCCATCTGCCACAAGCCACGAGCTGGACCGAATTTAGCCGTAAGTTACAGCGTGAATATCAAAAGCCAGAGCCATTGATGTTGCAATGTATTCAGCTGGCAGAACCGCAACAGTTTAAGTTTTTATTTGGTGAGCAAATACTACGAAATGCCATGCAGCATCTCATTAGTACGCTACCCGCTGAGCATTTGGTCAGTTATACCGTGCATACAGATGCCGTGTGGTTGGTTTGGCGTGGCTCGCCAACCGATTTCGCTCAGGTCGAACAACAACTGAATTACCTGTTGTTGCAACAAAGGGCTCAATTACCGACCTACCCCACATTATTTAGCTTTGTAGCACCGCTGCAACCGCTATTAGGCCAATTCTGGCAACCAGCCGATCTAGCCGGTCTACGAGAACTCATTTGGCTCAGCTGGCAGCAGGCCTGTCAGCAGCAAAAAGCACAACATCTCTATCGAGTGCAGCTGCAATGTAAGCAGCCGAATCCTTGCAGCTGGCAAGCTGAAAATGTACGAGCGGATATTAACAATGCGCTACGACTCGGCTTGATTAGTTTAAGTTGTAACGATTTGCCGTTGGCAAGACCACATGACTAAAGCATTCATCCGGTCAGTTGAAACTGCGCTGAATTCGGGCGTGGCGTCATAAGATATAAGCGAAACAGCTGACTACCCGATGCAACAAAGCAAGCAGTCACGGCATGACAATGCTTGCAAGACAATGACTGATCAGGGCTTTAGTTAGTTCACCGGATAACGACGCAGTTCCAACGGCAGCTGATACTGGTATTTTCTCCGGCCACCACCAAGTGCAAAACTAAGTTCAACCGCTTGCAAACCTAATCCTGCCGGATCCTGATTTTGCGTACCATAACGTGGATCGCCCATTACCGGGTGACCCACGTCAGCAAAATGCCGGCGGATCTGATGTTTGCGCCCACTAATCAGCGTGATGTCGAGCAACGTCGTCGCAGGCTGTTGCCAGTTGGCAACCAAGCTAAACCGTGTTTCACTGGCTTTGCCATCCAATGCCGTATTAATTTGACCCGCGGCCAGCAATGAAGCATCGAGCTTACCAAGCACCAACACCTGATATTTTTTACTGATTTGATGTTGCTGAATTAATTGACTTAGCTCAGCTGCAGTTTTCTGTTGATGTGCCACTAACATCAGCCCGCTCGCTTCACGATCTAACCGATGTAATAAAAATACTGGCCTTTTACTATTGCCATGTAATTCGACATATCGCAGCAGGCTTAAATGATCGCCCCATTCATTGCCTTGCGACAGCATACCCGCCGGTTTGAACCAAACGCTAAAACTGCCTTCATCTGCAATCAATACCGGGGCATCGCAGCTGCGTTGCAGTAAGTCAGTGTCGTAATTTAAATGCAGTTGTTCACCTGCTAACACCGGACTTTGCGCGCGCCGCAACCTTTTGTGCTGTTTACCGCGCTGCCAGCTAACTGCGCCTTTATTCATCGCATCTTTTAGCCGCGCTTTTGATAATTCGGGGACCGCAGCACATAACACATCAATTGCTTGTGCCTGCTCGTTGACGACAATAGTTTTCGAGATCCGCATTGTTTATCCAGTGACCGGCAACCACCGGTAATTTGTAAGTAGAAATCAGGGTCTGCCGTAGCAGTTAAAAATTCAGGAACTATTCAGCCTCAACCATCCAGGATGATACCAAAGCTACAGGAGCACTGACCATGAAAACCCTTGCCTTACCGATGATTTTCGCATTGTTGACTGCCAGTTCAGTGTTCGCAGCTGAACCTCTTAATACCGCTCAACCGACCAAAGAATCACATATATTGCCTAGCATCGCAGCCAGCACAGCAAAAGCATTACCAGCAATCACCGCTAATCGCTCTCAAGCCGTCACTCAGGCATTTCAAAGTAGTGCCTGGTTCCACACTATCGATTTAACCATGCGTTATGACAGCAATAACAATGGTTTCTACTCGCAACTTTACGTCAAATTTGATGCGCATACCGATTACCGTGAACAACCGGTTTATGCGGTCTACAGCCTGATTGATAGTTCTGGTTTGGTTTCAATCATCCATACCAGCTCCGTATTCACCCTGTATGGACAAAGTACCCAAGACTGGTTTGCCATCGAAACCGATCTGAGCCAGTTGCGTACGGGTTATTACAAATTACAGATTGAGTTGGTTGATGCCACAACCGGCTACTTACTGGCTGAAATCTCCGGCTACGACAATGACACCCTCAATCGTTTACCGTTAGAAGATCAAAGTCGGGATGACTATATCGAAGTGATAGTGCGCGAAGAATCCGGCGGTAGCCTTGGAGTTTTCAGCTTTTTAGCATTAAGCTGTGTTTATCTATTTCGACGGAACCGCGAAAGTGCTAAAAATTCTGTTTGTTGTGAATAGCTTAATCTGGTCCTCCGCGGTGGCGGCGGCCATGGAAATGCAAAAAACTATTGCTGAAACAACCACTGAATTTCGATATCAATGGCCACCGGAACCGGAAATAAATTTTGTGCTTGAAAATGCACAAATAAAAACACAATCAGGCAGTAACCGACGCTATTCAAAAGAGCTTGCTGACCAGCATATCCGCCACCAGGTACTACTCGCGGCAGTGAAGATGCAGCAGCCTGGTGTGCGGGTGCAAATATCACCAAAAAACCTGCCGTTTCGAATCACAGTCAATGGCAGTGATTCAACCAAAGTGGCGACCACGCAGCAGCAGCTGCAAAAAGTGCAAAAACAAGCCTATCAAAGTTACCTGAAACGTGACTTTTACTATCTGATGAAAAGTCCGACCGGTGAAAAGTTCGTCATTCCGGATCATGTGCGGGTGATGCGACAAAGCCGTTCGGCGTTGCAACCGGTGTCAAAAGCTTTTGTCGATTTGTATGGCAATAACAACATTCGACAAATATCCGGGAAAATAAACGAATGGATACAGCAAATCCCCTATCAGGATTTATCCGATCGCCAAGCCTCAGCCGGGAGCGGTTATTCACCACCGTTGAAGCTACTTGTTGAAAACGCAGGCGACTGTGACAGTAAAGCCGTTTTGTTCGCCGCAGTATTACAGAACATTTTTCCTAAAATCAGTATAGGCGTGTTGTACTTCCCGGATCACGCAGTCGTAGCAGCACAAGTTCCGCCGTTAGAAAGTGAACTGACGGTCACTTTGCAAGGCATTACCTACTTAGTGATAGATCCAACAGGTCCTGCGCCGACAAAGCTAGGCTCGCTGGCACAAAAATATCAGACCTATCTGAACAACCGGCAGTTTACTCATCGTCTGTTCTGAGTTTCTTCGGTGCCAGTCCGAATTTGTTCAACCTGATGGAATACCTGCACCCAGTCTGCAGGAATATTACGAACTCCTTGATTATCGCCGCGGCGTAGCCGGTCAATATGTACTAGTAGTCGATGAAATGGCGACAGCACTTTGGTTTTAAAACGACGCCGATGATAAAAAGACAGCAGCAATAGTGTCACAAGGTACAACAACATGTGGCCGATAAAATTAAACAACTCCCGACTTATCGAAGCAATATGAAGCGGTTCGAGATGCAAAGTCAGTTGCAGTAATTCTAGTGGCTTCAAATTATCACTATGGTGGTGAATATCTTTTGGCAGCGTTGCCACCACCTGCATTCTATCGACGGTCAACAATGGCTGCCCCACATCATCCAATACCGCCACGCGCGCACCTTGTTGTGCCTTTGCCACTAGTTTTAACATGGCACCCAAATCCAAATCCAGCAACAGCTCGCCGACAAATTGCTCTTTTTTCTGTAGCGGGATCGCGAGCAAAAATCTTGATTCAGCGGCATCAACTTTGTGCATTCTGATGTCAGGTAATCCCAACTTGTGCAACTGTTGTTTTTGTTTCCAATATAACTCTGACTGCAATTCTAACGCAGCTGAACGTCCTTCGCTGGTGGAATACCAAACACCGTTGTTTGACACATAATTGAACTGGCGAATGACAGAAGAACTGAGCTGACCGTATTGTAGTTTTGGCGCCAACTGTTGCAACATCGCCACTTCAGCTTCACTCAACTGCGCATCTGGTTTTTCCTCGGAAAGCGACCATTGCATGCCGGTCAACGGTTTAGCATCATCGACGTTTTGTTCCGTAATTAAACTCAATTCGGCATCGGCTTTTAATACTTTCATTAAATGTACTAATGGGCTGAGCTGATGCTCCAAGTCTTCACCTGCCGAGTTCAATAACGTCTGTTGCTGAGCAATGCGCTGATTTAACGCAATGAAATAGTCAAACACTGCGGCCGTAAAAGCTAAACACAACACCACAATTAACGTTCTGCGTTGTGATCTTTTAAATTCGATATAAAGTGGATTCATCGGTTCGCTTCCGTATTACGGCCTTGATGTTGTAATTGGATGTGGTGCAAGTGTCGGCTCAGTGCTGAGCTCCCATCAACCATCATCCATAGCTGATGACTACTAACCAGTGGTATTGATTCCGGAGCAGCCTCGGCACTCCACACCACAAACTGTGGTAAAACTCCATCACTGGTGAGCTGATCATGATATGACCAGGGCAAGCAATAATAATCATGTTGCAAATTGCCCGGCAGTTCCTGCAACTTCGCTATAGTTTTCACTTCAACGTTTAAGCTAAGTAGTTGTTGTTCTATCCACCAATACTGTAACGGATCCGGCTGCCAGAGCCAGATTGTTGCTGCAGACATGGTCACAATGCCGGTCGAACTGCGATGAAAGGCTTCGATTAATAACCGTGGCGTCATGGGTTTAACTAACAAAAACATCTGTTCACGTAGGGCAAGTTCTAACCATTGTTGTGGTTGTCTTACAATGAGTAATACTTGTACCTCAGGAAAATAACGTCGTACTACAGCCGCAATTTTTCCGGCTAATGCCTGATTCGACTGCATAAAATCCTCGTCGATCAACATTTTGCTCAGTTCCTGTGGTGAACTTTCGCACCATTGCAACAGTTGACTGGCATCATCCATCGGCAATAGATCCAAGCCAGATTGTTTTAATAGTCGTCGGTACAATTGCTGACCTTCCCCCTGCGGGCAAAGTAACATCGCGCTGCCAGTCACTAATCCAACAGTCGCGGCGACCGGCTGTGCTGGTACTTCGCAAGGAATAATCAGCACCATTTTATTGCCCGCCGCCATGTCGGAGCGAGCTGATAAATGTGCGTTTAATTCGGTTAATTGCTGTTGAATTTTCCGGTAAGCAACTGCGGTATCATCACGATCCTCGGCAGCGGGTTCCAAGACCATAAGCCATTGCACATCCGTAAGGCTTGGCGATTGATCGATGATTTCAATCCGCAGTTGATTGGTTTCGGCAATCATCAGACGTACGACGACCGTACCACTGCCAATACGCTGTTCAACCTGAACGAGCAAGCTTTGCAATAGCGGCAATAAGCGTTGTTTTTGCACGAGCAGAGCTTCCGGAAAGTCGGCACTGGGCTCTAAAACATAATTTATGTTTGCCACAATAAGATGGCGTTGCGACAGCATATTGGCGGTGTCCAGCACCATGTCACAACACCAAATCTGGTCGGCAACATCTGGACTCACTTGCGCAAGCCATTTACGACTGAACTCTGCGAGTTTGGGATCCTGATGGGGCTGTGCTAACCAGGCTTGCAATAACGCCGTTGCGGCTGGAAAACCAACAACTGTTTGCGATGATGCTGCTGGAGCGTGCTCTGACAGATGCGGCTCAATACGCTCTTGAACAATGCCGTCAGTTGCCAATATTTCTGTCAAATTTGCCGCTGGTTCAGTCAATGGAGAGATATTCTCGGCACTGGCTTCCAGATCTAAAGCGCCCAACACCGGCGGTTCAAAACCTTGCTCGGTTGGGTCGGCCCATTCAGTGTTGGACACTTCATCCGCCGAAATATCTGCCACACTAGCCGCAAGCGCG
>JAHJNE010000183.1 GCA_018820995.1 Gammaproteobacteria bacterium
CCAAGACTGACTCGTAAATAACTCACGCCAATGCCCTGGCTGGTAAACAATTCACGTAGCAACGCTGCCCGAGCCGGCGCGGACATGGTCATCAGATGAATGGCACTGCCACCGGTTAAGGTATAACCAAAACCATCCATTTGCTGGTGTCGCTCTGCACTATTAAGCTCAATGGTGGGCGCTGTCGCCTGAAATGGCTGCAACAGCGATCCAACATCGCGCTGCAGCAACTGCTGTTGATCGCCGGTGGTCAACCACATGGATAGCGGCGGCTTTGCCTCTGGCGTGGTACTGGCAATGGCAATAGAAACCGAAGTGGCAAACCCGAGGCCGCCCAGCACGGTCATTAGCAGAGTCCGAAGCACTGTGCGCAGCGCTTTTGGGGCTAAATTCTGCAAAAAAAACTGCATAAAAATACCTTGTTAGTTAAAAAGCGGCGACAATCCGCTTCAAGTCGATGGCAACCGAGCCAGAAATTCAGCCTGTGTCGGCATCAGATCAACACAATGGCGGATCACGCTGGCCGTAGATTGCAAAAACTCCTGCAACTCAGCGGCTGTTTTTAATTCGGTCAGCGGGTCAAAACGGCTTGGGATCAGCCCTTGTCCTAACAACACCTGCACCCAACTGTCCTCACGGAATAACTCGTCCGCCACTCGGTGCACCCGGCCATAACTGTGAAAAATCTCCAGCTTTTGCGCCAGGGTGTCCGGTAGTTTCATTTGCCGGCAATGCAGCCAGAATTCGCTGTCATCGCGTTTGGTGACGCAATAATGCGCAATGATAAAATCGCGGATCCGCAGCATTTCTTCATCGGCTAAGGCGTTGTAATGATCAATATTGCTTTGGGCAAAGCTGCGATCCGGGAACAAACTGACCAATCGGGTAATGGCAGTTTGCACCAGGTGCAGACTGGTCGACTCCAATGGTTCCAAAAACCCACTGGCCAAGCCAATCGCCACACAATTGCCCTGCCACATTTTTTTGCGTTTACCGGTGCGAAAGCGGATTAATCTCGGCTCAGCAGTCGCTGCATTGGGTAGATTTGCCATCAGGCTATCCAGCGCCTGTTGATCGGTGCTAAATGCCGACGAAAACACCATGCCATTGCCCGTGCGATGTTGCAGCGGGATCCGCCATTGCCAACCGGCCTTATGGGCGGTTGAACGGGTAAAAGGTGGCAAATCGCTCATCCGTGCCGAAGGTACGGCCCAGGCGCTATCGGCTGGCAGCCAGTGGCTCCAGTCGTCAAAGCCGGTTGCTAAGGTTTGTTCAATCAATAAGGCGCGTAAACCGGAACAATCGAGGAATAAATCCCCCTGAATACGCCGGCCATCGGCCAACACTAAACTATCGATATGGCCCGACAATGGCTGACGCGTGACTTCGACAATTTTACCTTCGACCCGCTGCACGCCCCGCGCTTCACTGTGGCGGCGTAAAAAAGCAGCATATAAACCGGCATCAAAATGGTAGGCATAAGCGATTTCTGCCAACGGCGATTTGGCTTTACTGCTGTCTGGCGGCATAAACTTATGTTGTTCTGCCATTTTGGCCGTCACACAATATTGCTCAAACGGCAGCACTTCGCCCTGGGCTCTGGCCCGCAGCCAATATTGATAAAAGCTCAGCCATTCCCACTGTCGCCCCAGCGCGCCAAAGGCATGAAAGTACTGCTCGCCCACGGCACCCCAGTTGCAAAACTCGATGCCCAGCTTAAAAGTCGCTTTGGTTTCACGGATAAAATCCGCTTCGCTAATACCACACAACTGGTTAAATACTTTGATCGCCGGAATGGTGGCTTCACCAACACCGACTGTTGAAATTTCATCAGATTCAATAAGTTGGATCTGATATTTCTGCAAAGTTAAACTGGAAAGTAAAGCGGCGCTCATCCAACCGGATGAGCCTCCGCCGACAATCACAATGGTTTTGATTTGCTCAAGCATTGTGGGTCTCCGCCATTACAGCTTGTAACTGACGCCAAACAACATCTGACGACCATATTCTTCATACACTTCCGGGAAATAACCGCCGCTTTCACTCAGCGTATTCAATCGGGTGGTGTAAGGAGAATTGGTCAGATTGTTGACCTGGAATAACAGGGTCAGGCCCTCAAACTGGCCTTCGTCAAAGCTGTAGCTCAACTGCGCATCGACCTGCTTGTCTGCCAGCACTTCGGTATAACCGCGGGTGGCAAACAACTGCACCACTTCACCACGGAATTCCGAGCGATAGCGCTGACTTAACCGAGCTGAGAAGTTGTCGTTTTCGTAATAGAACGTCAGATCCCGCACCTTGTCCGATAAACCAGGTAACTTGCTTTTCGACTCCGGACCATCCGGTGCAATACTGGAATCAGTCCAGGATTGACTGCCGATAAAACCAAAACCCGCCAACGTCTGCGACAGCAAGCCGGCATCCAATGACAAGGTCAATTCGGCGCCGCGAATGGTGCCGCCTTTGCCGTTTGCAGGCCTGCTCATATTGCCGATATTACTGATCGGTTCAACCGTCGAATTGTTCGGTGCGTTCGAGAAGTCAAAATCAAAGTTCTGGGTGTAGATGTAACTATCGAGCTTTTTGTGGAACAAACCGGCCGCAATGTAGCTGGTGCTGTCAAAATAAGCTTCGTACGTTAAATCAAGGGCTTTGGCGCGCCATGGTTCCAGTTCCGGGTTACCGCTGTTACCACTCCAACGCCTTGAATCCACCCCAACACCGGCTGTGATATTGGCGCGCATTTCATCCATCCGCGGTCTGGCCATCGTTTTGCTGGCACTAAAACGGACGAACTGATCATCAAACACTTCTAAACCAAGGTTCAGCGCTGGCAACACATCGTTGTAGTCCGCACCTTTTTCGACCTGTTGTAAGGTAGATGGCTTATTCGGTTGATAATCACTGGCGAGGAAACCACTGGATTTCTGCTTTGTTTTCACTAACTGGCTACCGATGTTACCTTTTAGCGGCCGGCCAAACACTTCAGTGTCCAGGTTCAGTCGCAGATAAGTGGTCAGCACATCTTCATCGACCCCCCAGGCTTTGTTCCAGCGGTTGGTATCAAGGATCGGTTTAATATCGTAATAACGCGCTACGGTCGGTAAAATTTGGTAAGAAATAACGCCCGGGATCCCGGCAAAAGATAACGAGGTTGGGCGTACCAGTAACGATGGGTCAACCGACACCGGCGCCCGGTTGTTTTTCAGGAATAAATCGTTGTCGTCGACCACTTTATCTTTGCTGCGTTCGGTATAGTTCAGACCAATATCAACTGAGCTGAAGACCTGACCTAACGCCGAGCCGGTTAAATCATAGTTGCCTGTCAGATTAATCGCTTTGATTGATTCTTTGACGTTTGGAAAACGAATGGCGCCGTCATGACCCCAACCACCCCACGGCGCCGGATCACTCAGTTGTACTTTATTGACGTCGGTGTAATCCGTCGCTGGGGTATAGGTCGGGAAGCCAAGTGGTTTTAAATCAAAACCAATCTGATCAAAACTGCCTGCCGGGCTTAAGCCAGCATAAGTTTCCAGAATTTGCTCTTCGCGATCAGAGCCGGAATAAGACAAGTCCAGCGTGGTGGTCCATTGCTCGCCTTTAAATTTGGTATTCCAACCGATGGCTTTTAATTCATCATCCCGGGTGTTGTTGTCGTTACGCAGAACCGGGCGAAGATTGGTAGCAATACCACTTTGCACCACTTGCGTGCCGCCAAACTCAGCAAATTTCGGATTTAAAAACTGCATGCCATCGCCAGTCCACTGATTGGTGAACCACATCATGCCGCGCATAATTTCGTCTTGTTCAAACCGCGAATAATAGGCATCAACAATGCTGTGCAGTTGATCATTGGGTTTGTATTCGAAAACGGCCATCACGCCATCACGCACCTGACTGCGGGAAACCGCCGTCACTTCCTGACCAACCAAGCCCAGAGCTTTGTCGTTTTCGGTGCCGGCCAGCGCATTTTCGACAGTGTTCCATTCCCAGGCTTTGTAATGTTTAACTTGGGTGGGCGTGTCCATGTGCGCAAAACCAATGGCCACACCAATAGTGTCGTCGGCAAACTGGTTAATATAAGACGCCGAACCACGCCAGCCATTGGCTGAAATTTCCGGGTTTAATTGATCAAATGAGTTTTTCTCGCCGCGCAGGTTAAAGGCAATGGTTTCTTCGCCATGCGCCAACGGCCGAATGGTGCGCATATCAACAGTGCCAGATAAACCCATGCCAGCAATCGCCACATCCGAGCTTTTATACACCACGGCGCCGTTAATTAGTTCCGACGGATATTGATCATATTCCACCGCACGGTTGTCACCGGCGCTGGCTTGTTGCCGGCCATTTAAGGTGGTGGTCGAGAAATCTGGCGCTAAACCCCGGATCGAAATCACCTGCACCCGGCCATTAACCCGCTGTCCGGCCAGACCCGGCAACCGGGTCAGCGATTCAGCAATACTGGAATCAGGTAATTTACCGATATCTTCGGCGGAAATCGCTTCGACAATCGAGCTTTCGTTGCGCTTGATCTCAATCGACGATTCGAGGCTACGACGCAGACCTGAAACGCCAATCCGTTCAATCGGCTCGTTGTCGTCGGTCGTCGTTGCTGGTGCGGCAGTAGTCGCTGGTGCCGGCGTTGTTGCTGGGGTGGTCGTTTGCTGTTCGGCGGCAAAACCAGCCAGCGGTAATAAAGTTACGCCGACGGCCAAGCCAAACAGTTGTTGCATTGCAGCGCTGAGTTTGGTTTTTTGCATTCTGTAGTCATCCTTATCCTGTTGATTGCGTGGTTCGCAATTTTTTAGTACTTGTTATGGCTTTTTTAGGGTGTCGGCCTGACAACGCCGACGCCGCTGCTGCAACTGGGTACTACTGCATATTTCCCTGATGCAACAAGGCAAGGTGCAACATACGAACTGCG
>JAHJNE010000184.1 GCA_018820995.1 Gammaproteobacteria bacterium
CAAAACCAAAGCGAATGCTAGTGAGCCTGCCAGCGACAGTGCCGGACAGTTATTACAGCAAATCAACTCGTTAGAAAAAGCATTGCAGCAGAACCCGACCTCCCAGCTGGCTGAACTGCAACCGGATCTCAATCAACAAAACGAGGGTCCGGTTTGGCAGCTGGATGGATTGATTAAAGTGTACAGCGAACGAATGCTGTTTGCCGAAACCGAATTTAACTTACGTCGGTTAAGCGCAGATGGCAGCAGACTAAGCACTTATTACAGTAATGACCAGACCCGATTACTCATTGGTGAGGTGCATTACCTAGACCATCCGTACCTTGGGTTAGTGCTGCAAATTCGTCGCTTTACGCCGCCACTACTGCCTGTGGCCGAAGCTGATACTGCTGCAACAACGACACCGCCATAATTTTATGGTCTGATATAGAAGTGCTCACAGCACTGCGCCCCATATTTTTGCCATGGGCGCTGAGTTGTTCGCTTAGCAAGCGAATCGTTTGCAAAGAAACAATGCCACCTAAAAGTTGGAAACGTTCAAAAAGGAAACAAAATGAAAAAACTAACAGCTCTATTGATGTTAATCACTTTGGCCGGCTGCAGTAAATTGTCGATGGAGAACTACCAGTTACTAAAAACGGGCATGTCTTACGATGAGGTCACTGCCATCATTGGTAAACCGGACAGCTGCGAAGAAGCGCTTGGTACCCGTTCTTGTATCTGGGGTGACGATAAAAAACAAATCAAAGCGGCTTTTTTGGCAGAAAAAGCGATGTTATTCAGCCATCAGGGTCTGAAATAACTATACCCTTCATCCTTGAAGTTGCAGGGGTGTTGGCCGCCTTCATTCGCCCCAGTCACATAGTCAGCTATGCTCCTGGGGTCTCGTTCAGTTGCCGACTATCTGCAACGTCAATGCTTTAGGGTATAGATTGAATCTGCCAAAACGACAAAAATGTATCAGTTAAGAGACTACCAACAGCAAACCGTGCAGGCGGTGCTGCATTATTTTCGACGGCAAGCCGAACCTGCCGTTGTTGTATTACCGACAGGCGCTGGTAAAAGCTTAGTGATTGCCGAACTTGCCCGCCTCGCCAAAGGCCGGGTATTGGTGTTGGCGCATGTCAAAGAATTGGTCGAACAAAACCATACGAAATATCAGCAATATGGTCTAACGGCTAGTATCTATGCCGCAGGTTTGGGTCGAAAAGAGACCGCTGATCAAGTGGTGTTTGCTTCGATTCAATCCGTAGCCCGCAACTTGGACGCCTTTAGCGCCAGTTTCAGTTTATTGGTCATTGACGAATGTCATCGGGTACCACAGGACGATAACAGCAGCTATCGACAGGTGATTAGTCACTTACAGCAACAAAACCCGGGCATCAAAATTCTCGGCTTAACCGCAACACCGTTCCGGCTCGGCCTTGGTTTTATCTATCAGTATCACAGCCGTGGTTTAGTCCGCAGTGAAGAACCTCGTTTTTTCCGCTTCTGTATTTTTGAATTGCCGATCCGATATTTATTGGATCAAGGGTTTTTGACTCCGGCAAAAGTTCTGGACGCCCCACTCCTAAGTTATGATTTTTCCGGTTTAAAACCGACCGCGGCGGGTTACTTTCGCGAAGACGAGCTGGCGCAGGTGATCAATAGCGCCAAACGAGTGACACCACAAATTATTGAGCAAGTGCAGCACTACGCCAAAGCACGCCATGGCGTGATGATTTTTGCTGCCACCAGCGCCCACGCCCGCGAAGTGCTGAGCTATTTACCCGAAGGTGAAGCCGCTTTAATCCTAGCTACCACTCCCGCAGCGGAACGGCATCAATTGTTAACCGCCTTTAAAGCGCAAAAATTGAAGTATTTGGTCAATGTAGCAGTACTCACAACCGGCTTTGATGCGCCGCATGTTGATTTGATTGCTATTTTACGACCAACAGAATCGGTTAGCCTTTACCAGCAAATTGTTGGACGTGGCTTGCGCTTGGCGCCAGGAAAAACCGATTGTCTGGTATTGGATTACGCCGGCAATATGTATGATTTATATTTACC
>JAHJNE010000185.1 GCA_018820995.1 Gammaproteobacteria bacterium
CGCTGTTTGTGGTGGTGTTTGTAAAAAAAATGACTCGTTAACCGGCTATGGAATAGTGAAGAAATTTTAGCGGCTTCAAAAGAGGACCACTCGTGCCTTCACTTCAAACAGGATAGCGATAAATCTACAATGCCATATTGATTAACGACCGCCGCCCCCCCATTTCCATCTCAGCTGTATTTTTGCGGTGCCAACCAGCTTGTGCCCGCTTTCACTGTCCCACCAACCAAACCGGGGAATGAATATGCTTTATGATTTAACTGTGGTGCAATTTAGCAAAATGCTCAACAACCTGAGCGCGATTCTGGACAAAGCTGCTGTAGCGGCTGAAGCCAAGAAATATGATGTGTCGGTGCTGCTGAATGCTCGTTTAGCACCAGACCAATTTAACCTGATCCGTCAGGTGCAAATTGCCTGTGATACTGCGAAAATTGGCGTGGCTCGTTTAGTCGGTGTGGTGGATAGCGCACCAAAACATGCCGATACCGAAACCACTTTGGATGAGCTGAAAACCCGCATCACCGAAACGCTGAACTACATCAACAGCTTCAAAGCAGAAGATTTCGCAGAAGCGGCGGATCGTCATATCAGTCAGCCACGTTGGGAAGGTAAGTATCTGACCGGCCTGGAGTTTGCTATCCAGCACGCCATTCCAAATATCTATTTCCACGTCACGACTGCGTACGCCATTTTGCGTCACAACGGTGTCGATGTCGGTAAAAAAGACTATTTAGGCGCGATGCCATATAAAGTGTAATCAACAGCTGCAATTGCTGTTGTTCATCTGACAAAGCTTGGGGTTGGCGGCTAACGCCCGCTCCAACCATCTTTCGCCCCTGCAATCGCCCGCCTCAACAACCGCTTGTTTCAGCAATCAGGTCTGATACAAAAACTGCTTGGCCGTATGGCCAACCCGCTGTCGAAGCAATTGCAGCAATGGGCTTTCGGTTTGCCAATAATGCCAATACAGCGGCGTATCCAAGGCATAACCTGGCGACAAATCAAGCAAGGCGCCGCTATCCAAATAACTTTGTACCTGTAATTCCGGCAACAGCCCAAACCCCAGACCGGCCTGAATTGCCCGCAGAAACCCTTCTGATGACGGACACAAATGCACCCGCTGTGGCGTGGCACCTGCGATATCCTGTAAATATTGATGCTGCAGCAAATCATCCTGAGTGAATACCAAACAAGGCGCGGCGGCGATGTTTGCTGCAAGATTCGCGGCTAAATCGTGCTGCTGGATAAACGCCTGACTGGCCACTGCCCGATACCTAAGCGCTCCCAAATATAGAGCGGCGCCGCCATTAACCGGTTGTGCGACGTCACAAATGCAGGCCATCACATCCCCCTGCTTCATCCGTTTTAAGCTCACCGATTGATCTTCCACCACCAAATCAAACTGTACGCCGGGTTGATCCGGAAGCACTAATGCTTGCGGCAACCAGGTGGCGAGTGAGTCGGCGTTGGTCGCCAGCCGCACCACCATGTGCTCGGGGTCGTCGGTTAGCCCCAGTGCCGCTTCCATTTGCCGTACCTGTTGTAAATGATTGAGTAAACGCTGTCCGGCAGCCGTGGCGACCGGTGGCGTACTACGCAGCAATACCGGCTGGCCCAACACCGATTCCAGTTGTTTGATCCGCCGGCTAATCGCTGATTGGGTTAAACACAGCTGCTGCGCCGCTTTCTCAAACCCTTGTTGTTCAATCACTGCCGCCAAAGCTTGTAGAAGTCGGTAGTCAATCATGATTAAAACTCATGGCATCAAAAAATTATTCGTTGGATTCATTTTAGAGGTGTTCTTTACACTATGACAAATAGATTGTGAGCAGTCGCCGGTGATGCCTTGTGTATCGTTGGCGCGGGAAAGGAGTTTGCCTGATGTTGTCGTTGTTAACCGGCTTTACTGTCGGATTGAGTTTGATTGTCGCCATTGGCGCGCAAAATATTTGGGTGCTCAGCCAAAGTATGGCCGGCGCCAACCGGCTGGTGATTGCGCTGGTCTGTATCAGTTGTGATGCGCTGTTAATTGTTACCGGCGTGTATAGCGTGCATTGGTTACAACAAGTGCTGCCGCCGTTAGTGCCAATATTAACCTGGTGTGGCGTGCTGATGCTGTTGTGGCTGGCCTATGGCGCAATGCAGCGCGCGCTGCGGGGCAATGTCGGGTTGCTGACAGATCAGCAGGTGCAAGTGACAACGTGGCAAAAAACCGCGCTGACCGCACTCGCTATCACCTTGCTCAACCCACATGTATATCTGGACACAGTGGTGCTCATTGGTGGCGTTGGCACCTTACAGCCACAACCGGCCATGTTTACCCTGGGTGCTTGTCTGGCCTCTTTGTTTTGGTTCAGCAGTTTGACCGCTTTGGCGCCTAAGCTAAAAACGGTGTTAAGTTCACCCAAACGCTGGCGGATGTTTGATGGGGTGGTGGCGATGGTGTTGACGGGGATTGCGGTCAAGCTTGCCTTGGTTTGAGGGGACAGCAGCATTTACTTGTCGCAAAGCTTTAGAACAACAGCCCATGCGTAATTTTGCTGTGTCGAGAGGGTATTTAATTTTTAGTTCCTTAAATAACAATCAATGTTGATGTGTTGTTGAATATTTGGTTGAAAACAGATAGCGTGAATCATCGATCTGCTTCAAAGATGCCAGAACTGATGGTCTGGTGCCGTTTAAGACGGATTGCTTCGTGGTAATTCAGTAACTTTTAAAAGGACTATTGTAAATGGACTTTGGTAATCAGTTTTTCTTGCCTTCAGCATCTCTGTGGGCATTCTTGCCAATGATTGGCACTCTCCTTGTGCATATCGCTTTCAGTGTTGCGGTTTTTATCGATGCGAGTGAACAAAAACATCCCGTAGGCCGCCTGGTGTTTGTCGGACGTTTTTTGTGGGC
>JAHJNE010000186.1 GCA_018820995.1 Gammaproteobacteria bacterium
AATCGTTGTCACCATATTTATCATCACACGCAATTGGATGACCAACACAAGCGGTATGGACACGAATTTGGTGGGTTCGACCTGTCACTGGAAAAGCTTCAACCAATGTACCTTCTGCATAACGTTGTAGAATTTTGAAACGTGTTTCTGAAGGTTTTCCATCTCTTTCATCCACTCGCACCACTCGCTCGCCTGATTGTAGGGTATTTTTCTTCAGTGGCTCAGTAACTTTCTTGTTGCGCGCATCCCACTGCCCTGCGACCAAAGCCCAATACTTTTTTTCGACTGTTTTAAGTCGGAGTTGTTCATGAATATGCGTAAGTACCGAACGTTTTTTGGCGATTAGCAAACAACCTGACGTATCACGGTCCAGTCGGTGCACTAACTCTAAAAACTTCGCTGTGGGTCTGAGTGCTCGAAGCGCTTCAATCACCCCGAACTGCAAACCACTGCCACCATGCACGGCCATGCCTGTTGGTTTATTTAATACAATCAAGTCGTTATCTTCAAAAAGGATATGACTTTCTAAGTTTTTAACCAATGACAGCTTAGTCGAGACCTGGTCTTTTTCCGCAGCGACAACCAAAGGTGGCACTCGAACCTGATCACCAACCTGTAATTTATACTCTGGTTTTATCCGTCCTTTATTGACACGAACTTCGCCCTTTCGGATCACCCGATAAATCACACTTTTTGGCACGCCTTTAAGGCGAGCCAACAAAAAATTGTCCAGCCGCTGGCCAGCATATTCTTCATCCACATCAATATATTGGATTGGAGTTTTAATTTCTTCAGTCATGCTTATTTGCTGCTCTGTCGCTTCTTTAAATCACGACAATTAAGTTGCTATTGGTCGCTGATTGGTGGGATAATCAGCCCGCTAATTGCGCCGCCAGTACAGTAACTGTCAGCCATTAGGGCGCTCATCAAGACGTAAGAGAAGCTGTGAGGCACCGGTCGGGAACCAGATCATACCTAATTCGTGGTGAAAACCAACGACTTTATCTTCCCCGCCCGAGAATAACGCCAGATGCTTGAGGTAATGCTGCGTAATTTGTTACCAACACCAGCACAACACCGCTTCCGGTCCATGAGCAAAAAAATCAAAAGTAAAAGGCTATAACGCAGCGCTCGTAAGCGATGTGGATCAGAGCAAATTTGTAATACGGCTGGGGTTACAATCCGACCGGACAAACAATATTGATAATAACAATTTATAAATAATTGATTATTCAAGCATTCCAGTCGGGAGACTGCACCAGAATATGTTTGACAACATCTGACACGCAAACGAAATGTGCGCTGTCGTTGTGGCTGAATGGACGAGTCAGACACAATGAAAAGAATGCTCATAAACGCAACGCAGGAAGAAGAAATCCGCGTCGCTCTGGTCGATGGCCAGAAATTGTACGACCTGGATATCGAAAGCCCAGGCCATGAACAAAAAAAGGCCAACATTTATAAAGGCCGTATTACCCGCGTAGAACCCAGCCTCGAAGCTGCATTTGTTGACTATGGCGCTGAGCGTCATGGCTTTTTACCGCTCAAAGAAATCTCACGCGAATATTTCCCACAAGGTTATTCCTTCGACGGTCGCCCGAATATCAAAGAAGTCGTGCGCGAAGGTCAGGAAGTCATCATTCAGATTGATAAAGAAGAACGTGGCCAAAAAGGCGCTGCGCTAACTACTTTTATCAGTTTGGCAGGTTCTTACCTGGTGTTGATGCCAAATAACCCGCGTGCTGGTGGTATTTCCCGCCGCATCGAAGGTGATGAGCGTCAAGAATTAAAAGACTCATTAGGTCAATTAGAAATGCCTGACGGCATGGGCTTAATTGTCCGGACCGCAGGTGTTGGCAAGTCGTACGAAGAACTCGATTACGACTTAAAAGCACTGATGAAACACTGGTCAGCTATCACCACTGAAGCACAAAACCGCCCTGCTCCGTTCCTGATTCACCAGGAAAGTAACGTGGTATTCCGTGCAATTCGCGATTATTTGCGCCGTGACGTTGGCGAAATATTAATCGACAATTCACGGATTTTTGAAGAAGCTAAATTATATATTCAGCAATTCCGCCCGGACTTTGCCCATCGGGTAAAAATGTATCAAGGCGAAGTGCCACTGTTTATGCATTTCCAAATCGAAACCCAGATTGAAACTGCCTTCCGCCGTGAAGTGCGCTTACCTTCTGGTGGTTCAATTGTCATCGATTCGACGGAAGCTTTAACTGCAATTGATATCAACTCATCAAAAGCAACCAAAGGCGGCGATATCGAAGAAACAGCCTTCAATACTAACTTAGAAGCAGCCGATGAAATTGCCCGCCAATTACGTCTGCGCGATTTAGGTGGTTTGATTGTGATCGACTTTATCGACATGACGCCAGTGCGTCACCAGCGTGAAGTTGAAAACCGTTTAAAAGAAGCAGTGAAACAAGACCGTGCCCGTGTACAAATTGGTCGCATTTCTCGTTTCGGTTTATTAGAAATGTCACGTCAACGTCTGCGTCCGTCTTTAGGCGAATCTGCAACGCACGTTTGTCCTCGTTGTCATGGTCGCGGCACAATCCGTAGTACTGAGTCTTCAGCACTGTCTATTTTGCGTCTGATTGAAGAAGAAGCGATTAAAGACAACACCAGTCAAATTCATGCTCAGGTGCCAGTCTCTGTTGCCACCTATCTGATGAATGAAAAACGCGAGTCTATCCGCCGCATTGAAAGCCGGTTAGGCATTCGTATTTACATCATTCCGAATGAGCATATGGAAACGCCCAACTATGAAGTAACCCGTATTCGTATCGATGAAGAAATCGAAGAATCGAGCTACAACATGGTGAAAATGCCTGCGGTGCAGAATACTCTTTATCACCCGGTTTCTGATGCAGTTAAAGAAAAGCCGGCAATTGCAGCAATTGCATTGCAGGAAACGACGCCGGTTGCTGCGCCAGCGGTTACTAAAACTGTAGCCGCAACACCTGAAGCCGAAATTGGCCTTCTTGCCAAAGTGTCAGGTTTCTTTAAGTCACTGTTTGCGCCAGCGCCAGTGGTCGTTGAAGAAAAAGTCGAACAGCCACAACGCCGCGTCAATAACCGCGATAATAAAAACCGTCGCAATGGCCGTAACAACCAGCCACGTCGCCATGACGGTGATGAAAAATCACAAACTCGCGATGACAACAAACCGGCACGCAATAGTGAGCGGCCAGCGCGTCATGAACGAAACGACCGCAGCGAGCGTCCAGCCCGGAATGAACGTCCAGAGAAAACTGAACGTCCAGAGCGCAGCGAACGTCCAGAGCGGACAGAACGGTTAGATCGCAACGAGACCAAAAAACCACAAGCTGAAAAACCGGCCAAGGTACAGGTTGATGCTGAAGAAGAGTTAGTTAGCTCCAGCAAAGTGGTAGAACGTCGTCAACGTCGCAATATGCGTAAATCTGTGCGTTTGGAAAAAGCCGTGGTAAGCGAAGTTATCGCAGAAAACACTGATGCAGCAATTTCAGATGTGAATTCTGCTCAGCTTGTACCAACGACTTCAAACCAAAGCACTGATGAAACTGCAGTGACTGTTGTCGAAACGACTGCTGTTGAACAGACTGATGTACAGTCAGCTGCGGAAGGCGAGAAAGAAGAAGGTGAAAACCGCAGTCGTTCACGTCGATCGCCACGTCACTTGCGTGCTGCTGGACAAAAACGGAAAAAAGAACAATCCGTTGGCGACGCTGATGACGCGGTAGAGGCCCGTTACCCGGTTGACGAAAATACTGAAGTGACAGAGCAACAACTTGATTTACCAATTGCCGTCGCAGTTGGTGAAGCTATTATCAGCGACGTTGTGGCGCCAGCGGAAGAAAAACCGCAGGTTGTTGCAGTAGAAGCTGTCGCGGAAGTTGCAGCAACCACTACAGAACAACCTGTGACTGAACCCGTTGTCGTTGCTGCTGAATCAGAAGCGCCTGTTGCAGAAGTCGTCAACAATGAAGTTACAGCTATCGTTGCTGATACTGTTGAAACGTCGCCCCCTGAAGTTGCTGTTGTAGCGACCACTGAAGTTGCAGATGCGGTTGAAGAAGTTGTTAAACCACGTACTCGCAGCCGTGCAAAAGCAACAACGTCAAAAGCACGTAGCCCAGAAGTGGTTGAAGTAACAGAGGCGAAAGTGGCTGAAGCGAAAGCCGAAGCCGTCGAAGATCTGGCAGCAGAAACCACAACGCCATTAGATGTTGCGGTTGAAACGGTGAAAGACACTGTCGTTGAAACTGCCGCTGCTGAAGTCGTTATTGCTGAAGTAGCTGCACCCACTGTTGAAGTCCCTGTTGCTGCGCCAGTCAAGGCTAAACCAGCTGCCCGTGGCAATCGATATGGCAATATGGTCACTTCAGATATGACCAAACCAGTCGCCGCAGAAAGCGTAGACGAAACGATTGCGGTACCGGTGGCAATGCCAGCGGCGGATCGTCCTGTCGTGGTGTCTTCGGCACGCAGTGCAGCGGCCAACCGTCAGGTCAGTGCAGCACCAATGACGAAACCAAAGTCAGTTGATGAATAATCTCATCTAAGCCACAAAAAAAGCCAGATAATCATCTGGCTTTTTTATTTCCGCGACCTTTAGTGCGTCCACCACTTCAAATAGAATGATGGCAATACTACTTGTCTGCGGCCTTTTTGAATAATGTCAGTTTTTGCTGATAAAAATCCAACACCGCGGTCAAGGCGGGTAAACGATATTGATCTGCTTCAATAAAAAACTCATGCCTGGCACCATCGACATACATTACATGACCGCCTTCACAGTAATTCCCAATCTGCTGACAAAACTCATCTTGCGCTTGCGGGGTCACTGCGGCATCGGCACCCGCTTGTAAAATCAATACCGGGGTTTGGATTTGTGCTGCTACCTGAGGCATTTCATCGGCAATCGCACAAGCTTCGGATACCCACTGCCAGCTCGGACCGCCTAACTGAATTTTCGGTTGCTGCTGATATTGTTCACGAAAACGTCGATAGCGTATTTCTGACTGAGTATAAATATTGCCAACAAAAGGCCCGGCAATGTAAGGCTGACTGACAAAGCCTGCGTAGCAATCGCTGCAGCTCCAGCGCAACGCTGCTGCTAAATAACAGCCGTCTTTCGCCCCAAACACAACTTCCGTATTCGGCGCGTGCATCGGCGCAGACATCGCTGCGGCAATAAATTGCTTTGGTGCTTTGGCTAAATAGGCACTGGCAATAGCTCCGCCCATCGAATGTGCCATCAGTAATTTTGGTCCTGGCATCTGACTAGAAAATTGCGCCATAAAAAGTGCGACATCTTGCACATAATGCTGAAAATCCTCGACGTGCCCTACTTGTGGATCTTCCAACAAACGTCCGGACAAACCTTGGCCACGATGATCGTAACTAAACACGGCATAACCCTGCCGTGCCAGCTCATAAAACATTTCCTGATATTTCAGCACAGATTCAGTGCGTCCATTGAGGATCACAATAGTCGCTTTAGCATTCGCGGGTACCGAAAAAGCGTAGTGAAGCGGCACATTTCCCACCCCATTAAAACTGCCTTGACTGACTTGTTGTTGCCAAAACAGATCAATTTGAACTTGTTGGGAATTGAGATTTTCTTCGGTTAACAGATGATATGGATTCTCCGGAGTCGCAGCCTGCAGCAACGGGTGCGCTCCTACCAGTGCAAGCGCGAACACAGATTTTAAAAAATATGACTTCACCTACGCCCCCTATTCAGCGACGTAATTTGGCAGATAGGCTTTGTAGTGCCAGCAATTGCTGCACAATGTTCGCCTGTATTTTTTCATCGACCAGCTGTCCATTCGCGTCAAAACTAGCGCTGAACGCATTGGCAAATACTTCGGGTTTGTTGACAAAATGCAGATCCAAAAACACCCCGACCTGACGCAGATGATACTGCGCTCGCGATGTGCCCATGCCGCCACCAGCCCCCATGATTGCAGCGGCTTTGCCCGCTAGTAATTGATTATCAGGTTCACGGGACACCCAATCCAAGGCATTTTTAAGCGCTGGCGCTATTGAATAATTGTATTCCGGACAACCAAATAATAGAGCATCGGCTTTTGCACATTGCGCCAGTAATTGCACAACCGAGTCTGGTTTTTCTGATATGTCCGCGTTATAAAAAGGCACCGCTGATAAATCGGCAATCTCAATCTGGATCCCTTGCGGGGCATTCGCCTGCGCGTATTTTAATAAAGTTAAATTACGAGATTGCGATCTTAAACTGCCACAAATAGCCAGAATATGTAAATCAGACATAACAACTCCTTGAAAGTTAAAAGCAGGCAACATCTATTTATGTCACAGCATTATTAAGATAGGTCATGGCAGATGCATGACAGTACCGCTGGTAACTAATTGGGTACTTTGTCGGGTACTTTAGTCGAATTAAAACGGCGACTGAGCCGTAACCCGGTAAAAATGCCGATCAGTGGGATCATCACCACTGCTGTAATCATTAACCACCACGGATGGGGTAAAAGATAAAAATTAGCGATCGTGGATAGCAGCATCATACCGGTGATCACTGGCACAAAAAGCCGGCTGACTCTTTTGACAAGTATGCTTGCCACCGCAATACCTGCGGCTGTGCCCGCCCCCCAAGCCAGTAAGACCATTAAATAGGCCGCGACGGGAAGGTTTTTCATATAAGCAGAAGCAGCGGTAGGATCTTCAGTATCAACAGCGTTTGCGCTTGGAGTTGCCAAGAGTTGATGAGCCAACTGCTCTAGTAGCGCAACAATGGCGATACAAACCACCAACCCTACAATTAACGCCAGAATTTTTTTTAGCATCACCGGCATTGGATATCCTTTAGCTCAATTTTTGTGCCCTGAGTATGGCCTGACTACGCTTGAAAAGACAACTGCTTGTCATCGTTTTAACCAATCTGACAGGACACTCACATTTTCAGCACACATTTCCCGAAAATATCCGATACCGTTGTGGTGCATATTTTGTAGGTCGACAGATCAATGCATGGATATCGCCACCAGTAGCCACTAACGTTGGTTTTAAACTTTATGCAGCAAAATCACATCAGGACCGAGGATTTCGAGTTCAAAGCCGTCTCGTGTCGCCAGATACTCAAAAGTAGTTGTACTAAAAAAACTGACGTGGGTTGGATCGTTCTTGTAATGCCAGCTTTTAAAATCATCAACTTCATCAGTCAGCTTGGTCATTAAACCAAGCCACCCGCCAGGTTTTAACAACTGCAACCATAACTGCCATTCTTGCGCTGGTCGATAAAAATGCTCGATGACTTCAGTGGCACAGATAAAATCGTATTGGCCTGTGAGTACTTTGGGTTCATTGGCAAAATAGGGATCGTAAATCGCCATTTGATGACCCGCTTCTGCCAACATTAAAGATAACGTCGGCCCTGGTCCGCAACCAAAATCAAGTCCCTTCATCGATGAAGGCAACCGCTGCAGTAGCGGCGCTGCTAACTTATTTAAAAACGCCCGATAACGCTGATCTTGCGGGTCATTTTGATGTTGCTGATATATATTCAACTCCGCTTCAGCATTCAGCAAAGCCGTTGGATCAGCAAATATCAGCTGGCACTGTGCACAATGCCAATATTGACGACGACGGTCCTCGCTATAGATCTGACAATTTGCACTCAAACATAACGGGCAATTGATGGAAGAGACAAGATGCTGCATTTAAAAACGTTCCTGAACAGGTCTGACACTGGCTGACGATGCAAAAAAAGCAATGCATCATGATACCAGAGCCACTTTATCTTAACCGCCAGATTTTGTTGCGCGTCGCTTTCTGGTAAACTCAGTTCCGCCTTTTTCACCGACAAAAGAATTGAAGATGACTCTTGCAACTCAGGTCCTGGCGGTCAACGATGATCTGCCGATCCGCACCCATTTACCTGTTCACTCCGGCAAAGTCCGCAGCGTCTATTGGCTGACCAGTGACGACAGCGCACGCTTAATACGGGAAAAAAACTATCCGGTCGCCGCAGATACACCGCTGGCAATTATGGTGATCAGCGACCGTATTTCAGCATTTGATTGCATCTGGCATGGTGAAAACGGCCTTAATGGCGTTCCCGGCAAAGGTGCCGCACTCAACGCTATCTCAAATCACTGGTTTGCGCTGTTTAAACAACATGGCTTAGCAGACAGCCATATTCTGGACATTCCACACCCGTTGGTTTGGATTGTGCAAAAAGCCCGTCCAATCAAAATTGAAGCTATTGCCCGGCAATATATTACCGGCTCAATGTGGCGCGCCTACAGCAAGGGCGAGCGTCAGTTTTGTGGTATTACCTTGCCGGAAGGTCTGCAAAAAGACCAAAAGTTACCAGAAATTTTGATTACACCATCCACTAAAGGCATCTTAACTGGCCTTGCCGGCGTGCCGGAAGCTGATGACGTGAATATCTCCCGCAGCGATATCGAACGACACAGTACTGCTTTTGGTTTTGCCAAGACCGCAGATATAGATTTGTACGAGAAACTGTTAAAAGAAGGTTTTGCGGTGATTAGTGACGCCCTCGCCGCCCTTGATCAGATGTTCGTCGACACTAAATTCGAATTTGGCTATGTTAAAGGTGCTGATGGCGTCGATAAATTAATTTATATGGATGAAGTCGGTACGCCAGACAGTTCAAGGATTTGGGATGGTGCCGCCTGGCGTGATGGCAACATTGTTGAGCAATCTAAAGAAGGTTTCCGGCAATGGCTGTTAAGCAATTTTCCGGATCCGGATATTTTGTTAAACAAAGATCGGATGCCAGAGCGGGCAGCTTTGGCCTGTGACAACGCCCTACCAACAGCAGTGATGATGGATATTTCCCGCACCTACTTAGGCATCGCGGAAAAAGTGATTGGTCGCTCGATTGAACTTTCAGCCAATCCTAAAGCTGAAATTATTGACGTCCTCAAGACCCAATACGGCTTGATAGATTAAGCAACGTCTGAATTTCAACGACAAAAAAGCCCGCATCTAAAGCGGGCTTTTTTATGCGGTGATGCAGGGCTTCATTCTATTGGCGTAACTCCCAGCATGCATTTAGCAGAAAGTAGATCTTTTTCAATCCGGAGCATTGCCGATGAGGTGCTTTACAGCAAAACCGCATCTTGCTGTTACATCGAGATCCCGCCATCAATTTCTACCACACGTCCGGTGAAGAAATCATTTTCAAAAATATAACGCGCAGTATGCGCAATTTCACGAGCTTCACCCAAACGTCCTACTGGCTTCATTTTTTCTAACCTGTCACGCGCTTCAGGTTTCATGGCGTCGGTCATCGCGGTGCGAATCACACCAGGCGCAATGGCACCAACCCGAATACCAAAACGTCCCAGCTCACGTGCCCAGGTCACCGTCATCGCAACAACGCCAGCTTTGGAGGCTGCGTAATTGGTTTGACCCATATTGCCGCCCCGCGCCACGCTCGACATATTGATAATGACCCCTTTACGGCCACGTTTAACCATTGAAGCTGCGGCTTCACGGCCACATAAAAACACACCTGTTAGATTAACATCAATCACCGACTGAAATTGTTGCAGAGACATTTTGCTTAGCAGCTCACCGTCTTTAAATTTCAGTAATAAGCCATCACGTAAAATACCGGCATTGTTAATCAGCCCATCGATACCATCAAAATCAGCATCAATGGCCGCAAAAGTACTTTCAACTTCCATTTCACTCGCGACATTCGCCACATAAGTCCGCACTGTGACGCCAGTGGCCACTAACTCAGCTTGGGCGGCTGCCAACTGTGCTTCATTCATGTCAATTAACGCAAGATGGGCACCTTGCTCCGCACACATCCGTGCCATTTCCAGACCCAGCCCCTGTGCACCACCAGTGACAACAATGTTTTTACCTTGCAAATTCATATCAAACCTTCTTCTTTAGATAGCTTATTTTGAAGCACTTTGACGGCCGTATTTATACGACGGAAGCGCCTTGGCGACAGCCATTTATTAGCGCACAAAATACAAATCAGAAAATATTACTGGTTATTTTTTGCCAAATAGCCGGAAAATACTCGAAAAATCGAGCTTGCCATTGCCCTGACGCTGATGCGTCACATATAAATTCCGCGCCAATGACCCAAGCGGTGTCGCTGACTGGCTTAACTGCGCGCATTCTGCAGCCAGCCCTAAATCTTTTGCCATCAGATCAACCATAAACCCACCCTGATAGTCGTTACTGGATGGCACGTTGGGTAACACGTCCGGACATGGGTTATAGAGCTCCAATGTCCAGTTGCGGCCGGAGCTTTTGAGCATAATCTCTGAAAGTACTTTTGGATCGAGGCCATTATCGATACCAAGCTGCAATGCCTCGCTGGTACCCGCCATTAAAATCGATAACAGCATGTTATTGCAGATTTTCGCCACCTGGCCTGCCCCAACATCACC
The DNA here is from genome assembly GCA_018820995.1 of Gammaproteobacteria bacterium. Classification (GTDB taxonomy): domain Bacteria; phylum Pseudomonadota; class Gammaproteobacteria; order Enterobacterales; family Alteromonadaceae; genus Pararheinheimera. Next base: position 10,428 of record JAHJNE010000186.1, read on the forward strand.
GGCATGGAATAAGTTTTTGCCCATCGCTTCGAGCACAGTTTTTGCCCGCTCAAAGTTTTCAACACTGCCACCGACAATAAAAGTCAAAGTACCGGCTTTCGCTCCACCAACGCCACCAGACACTGGCGCATCAATAAAGGCAATACCTTTGGCAGCCAGGCCAGCTCCGACGCTGCGGGCCGTTGCCGCATCAATGGTTGAACAATCCAGAACCAAAGTATTCGGCCCTATGGCGTCTGCAACACCTTGTTCGCCTAAATACAACCCAGCGACATGTTTGCCGGCAGGGAGCATCGAAATAATAAATTCGGCACCGGTTACCGCGGCTTTGGCTGATGTCGCAACAATGGCGCCTTCGGCTTTCACTTGTTCTAAAGCGGCAACGGATAAGTCAAATGCCTGCACCTGATGCCCGGCCTTTTGCAGATTGATGGCCATTGGACCACCCATATTTCCTAAACCAATAAAAGCAACGATAGCCATGCTGATCCCCGTAGTATGTGATTGGCTCACCGCTAGTCTTGATCATGTCGATATTTGACGAGCCGGAGCCTTAAAAATTCGTCTGTTTAAGATTGCCTTAGATAATTGACGGCAAATAACCCTTCAATTAATGCACTAACCCTAATTCGCGCAGTGGATGGGCGTCGGCGGACCATGGCGATCGAAATAATTCGTCAATCACTGCCGCCGGCACTGCCGCAACATTCGGGTACAACCATTTTGGCTGTTGATCTTTATCAATCAGCAGCGCCCGAACCCCCTCAGTGAATTCACCCAGCTTGCCACACTGCACACTAAGCCCCAGTTCCAGCCGGAAACTGTCAGCCAGAATTTTAGACTGCCCCAACTGCAATAACCGATACACGATATGAGCGGTGATCGGGCTGCCGTATTGCAGCGATGCTTTGGCTTTACTCAGCCAAGTGTCTTCATTTGGCATCTGCAAAATAGCCTGCATCGCGCTGGCTAAATCAGGTTGTTGCGCCAGCGCCGCAATTTCAGTCTGATGCAGACGAATTTGACTCGCAGGCTGCTGATTACGCGATAGTTCTTCCAAGTGAAGTAATTCATCGGAGAGCTTTTGATGATTTAACGTAATGGTATTTCCCCAACGAATGGCCTTTAATTTTTCTATCACCAGTGGCTTTTTGTCATGTGGGAAAAAGTGGTCGGCTAAATCAATCAATTTGGCATCAGCGGCGTTAATCGAAGCGCCGGTAAGTCCTAAAAATAGACCACAGCCTTCTGGCATCCGATTTAAGAACCAGCTACCACCAACATCCGGGTACAAACCAATCGCCATTTCAGGCATGGCAATCCGTGAAGTGGCCGTGACGACCCGATGTGATGCCCCGGCCATCAGGCCCAGACCGCCGCCCATCACAATCCCATTTCCCCAGACCAGCACTGGCTTGTCAAAGGTGTGAATTAGATAATCAAGGCTGTATTCTTTAGTAAAAAAATCCGCGACATAATGCTGATAAGTGTCTGGATTTTCTTGCATGGTGTGATACAAATCACGAATATCACCGCCAGCGCAAAAGGCTTTGTCACCCGCACCTTGTAGCAGCACCATGACAATTTGTGGATCGTCTTTCCACAATTGCAATTGTGGCAGTAGCAACTCCACCATTGGCAGGCTGAGTGCATTCAGTGATTTTTCGCTATTGAGTGTCGCCACAGCAATCAGTTTGCCATTGTCAGCAACAATCGTCTCAAACACGACTACTGCAGGTGCCATCATTTCTGTTTGTTCTGTCATCAGCCATTCACCCAGTTTGCTTTGCGTTTTTGTAGGAACGCCGATACACCTTCCACCTGATCCTGGGTATCAAACAGACCGACAAATAATTCCCGCTCTAACGGCAAAGCAGCAGAAATAGTGCCGCTACGTCCTTGTTGAATCAGTTTTTTGCAAGAAGCAACTGCAGGCGGGCTTTGCTCTGCAACTTTATCAGCAAGCAATAATGCCGATTCCAGGGCTTGTCCAGAGGCGACAACTTCTTCGACCAAACCAATTTGCAGCGCTTTGGCAGCACCAATACGCTCACCGCACAAAATCATCCGTTTCGCCCAGCCTTCGCCAACCAACCACGCCAGATTTTGGGTGCCACCGGCACAAGGTAATAAACCCACTTTTGCTTCTGGCAAGGCAAGCTGTGCATGTTCTTCCGCAATGCGGATATCGCAGGCCAGCGCGACTTCTAATCCACCGCCCATCGCATAACCATTGATAGCGGCGATAGAAACGCCACGAAACGCCGACAGGGTTTCAAAAGCTTCACCAAAAATTCTGGACATGTCTGAGGCGACAGCTTTGTCACCGCTGGCAAACAAGTTTAAATCAGCGCCGGCCGAGAAAAACTTTTCGCCTTCACCGGTGATCACCAACGCATAAATATTCTTATCCTGTTCCAGCGATTTGACCGCATCACGCAATTGGGTCAGGGTCTCGCGTGTCCAGGTATTGGCAGGCGGATTGCTGATGGTGATCAGCGCGGTATGACCGCGTTTTTCTAACTTCAATTGAGACATGATAAATCCTTGTTATCGTTGCAAACGGACAGGCGTCAAA
>JAHJNE010000015.1 GCA_018820995.1 Gammaproteobacteria bacterium
GTTAAATCATCAGCACAAGCGCCCGCAACAATCATGGTAATTTGACCTGCATCACCCCACCTTTAAATAAGCCAAGATACAGATAACTCTGTTGTTGACGCTGCACTAGCAGCAGGCTTCGCACACCACCGTATAAATCGGTAGTACCCTGATATTGCAGGCGTTGCCAGCTTTGACCGGCATCATCCGACCATTGCAGAATAAGCGGTTGTGGCTCGGTATATTTTTTGTCCCAGCCCGCGGTGTACAACCGATGATTGCGGTTCATATCAATCGCCAAATCAAAAAAGAACCGATAGTCGCTATCAGGTAACAGGTTTTTCCAATTCGCCCCCTGATCGCTGCTCATCACAATACCGCCTTCGCCGCAGGCATAAATTCGGTTGTCTGAAAAACGGACGTTGTAATAGACGCTGGGATCCGGCAATAACTTCTGAAACTGTTGTTCGCGACCATCCGCCAGCCGGTAGTTAAATAACACACCATCCTCAATCGCGCCTTGCCCGCCCCACCAAATTTGGCTGCGATCCGGAGCCATTGCCAAAGCCGATTTAGGCTGGCCAAAACCACGCCAGAAGCCCTGAATTGGCTGCCAGCTGATCCCAAGATTATCGGAGTATGCCAATACGCTAGTGCCGGTGCCATACAAGCGTTTTTGTTCCTTGTCGTAATGCAACGCAAAAATACCTTCATGCTCTCCATCAGCACCAAAGGGTCGTTTCACTTCCTGCCAATTGGCGCCGGCATCAAAGGTTTCGTGCAACTGATGGCTGGTGAAGCCGTCCTGATCTTGCATTGATACGGCGGCGAGCCAGTGCTGATCGTCAATCAGTGCCAAATCTCTTATTTGTAAGCCTTTTAAACCTAATAATTGCCAGGTGTCTTGCTGTTGTTGGTATAAGCCGTTATCGGTTAATGCCAGAATTTTATCTTGTTGCTGATACAAACGCTCAACGACCAAACCGTTGAGCCCCTGATGGCTAAATACAAAAGGGTCAACTTGTGACTGATCTGCCGTTGGAGAGGTCGTGTCACCACAGGCGGTAACGCCAAGCAGGCATAGCACCAACAATATAAAACGACGAAACAACATGATTTCTCCTTTGTCTGCGAACCCAATCCGTGCAAGGCAAAGATCATTACTCAGCACTCACGTTATAAATTCAAAGATAAAACCATAAAAGGCAATAGTCATGTTGTAAATTTATGTAATTGATGTGAATTAATCGACAATTAAGCAAGAGCGATTGCACTGTTCAGAATAAACAAGGCCTGCTGCTTCGCGCATATACCGCAGACGTTTGCTGTACAAAGCACAATCATTAAAGGCACAATTAATTAAAGCAGCGTCATTCAAAGCAGAATCAACGCCATAAACAGCGCTACGGACAAAAAATGCATCTTGAAGTACTGAGTTCGATCAGTCAGGTAAAGGCCCATGATTGGAATCTTTTATTTGCTCACGACTACCCTTTTTGCCGGTATGAATTTCTGCACGCTTTGGAAGTTGGTGGTAGTGTCGGCGCTGGCACCGGCTGGCAACCTCAGCATCTGTTACTTTGGGATGGCGAGCAATTAGTCGCGGCGGCGCCTGCTTATTTAAAACAACATTCTTATGGTGAATATCTGTTTGATCGGGTGTTTGCCGAAGCTTATCAACGTTATCGCCTGCGTTATTACCCAAAACTGTTACTGGCGGTGCCTTTTACACCGGCAGAAGGACCGCGGATCGGCATCGGCCAAGGCGTTGATGCTGCACTGGTGATCCCATGGTTGCAGCAATATCTGGACGCTACCGACATCCCGATGAACGCCAATAACTGCACAACTGCACTTGGACAATTAAGTCATTGGCAATGTTTGTATCCAGGAAAATCTGAACAAGCCCTCTTTCGCGCTGCCGGTTGGCTGGAACGGTTTGATGTGCAATTTGAATGGCAAAATAAACATTATCAAAGCTTCGAGCATTTTCTAGCAGCGTTATCTGCCCGTAAGCGTAAGCAAATTCGCAAAGAACGTTCGGTCGTACAACAACAAGGCATTCAACTTCGCACCTTGAGTGGACCGGATTTAGATAGCACATTCTGGCAGCAGTTTTATCAGTTTTATGTCGCCACCTACTTAAAACGTTCAGGTCATCAAGGTTATTTGACGGCTGAAACCTTTGCCTTGTGGGGCGCACAACTGACATCGCACATTGTGATCTTCAGCGCCTGGGATGGCGACAATATGGTTGCCGCCTCATTGTGCTTTCGTTCAAATGAAAAATTATATGGCCGGTATTGGGGCTGCACTGAAACTTATGACCGGCTACATTTTGAATGTTGTTATTACAGCGGTATTCAATATTGTATCGAGCAGGGTTTACAGGCTTTTGACGCCGGCGCGCAAGGAGAGCACAAGTTACAACGTGGCTTTGAACCGGTGATCCGTACTGGTTTTTACCGGTTCAAACCAGCTGCGACGGCTCCTGACGCACCTCAGAACTCTGGTTTGACGACTGAACAACAGCCCATTGGTCAGGCAGAGCTGATGCAAAGCATGCACAGTGCAATTGCGAATTATTGCCTCGACGAACAAAGCATGGTGCTGAACTACCAACAACAGGCGTTGGCAGCTTTACCTTTTGCCCAGCTGACACCTGCAGGCGATATTACCGCAGTCATCATTACAGCAGTAGAAGCATCGTCGCCAGTAAAAAACGACGACGAATAACCTCTGCTGCAGACTAACTATTTGGTGCTGCTGTTGCCAAAATCTTCAGCACTGTGCCGCTCTGGCAGTTGCCCTTCAGTCTCGCCCCAATTGCGATTTACTTTCACGCCACGTTGTACCGCCGGTCTTTGGTCTATCAACTTCGCCCAGCGCTGGACATGGGTATAACTTTGCACGTCTAAAAACTCTGCAGCGTCATAAAGCCGCCCAAGCGCCAAGCCGCCATACCATGGCCAAATTGCCATGTCAGCAATGCTGTATTCATCGCCAGCGACAAATTCGTGCTTGGCCAGTTGCTGGTCAAGTACATCAAGTTGTCGCTTGGCTTCCATTGCATAACGATTGATCGGATATTCATATTTTTCCGGCGCATAAGCATAAAAATGACCAAAACCACCGCCAACAAAAGGTGCACTGCCCATTTGCCAAAATAACCAATTTAATACCTCAGTGCGTTTTGCTAAATCAGTGGGAACAAACGCGCCAAATTTCTCAGCCAGATAAAGCAAAATGGCACCGGATTCAAAGATCCGCTGCGGCTTATCTCCGGATAAATCCAACAACGCCGGAATTTTACTGTTCGGATTAATCTCCACAAAACCACTGCCAAACTGGTCACCTTCGCGGATGTTAATCAACCAGGCATCATATTCAGCACCGCTGTGGCCAGCGGCCAGCAATTCTTCCAGCATAATGGTGACTTTGACACCGTTCGGTGTCGCCAATGAATGAAGCTGCAACGGGTGCTTGCCTACAGGTAATTCTTTTTGCTTCGTCGCACCAGAAATGGGCCGGTTGATACTGGCAAAAGCGCCGCCATTTTGTTGATCCCATTGCCAGACTTTCGGCGGGGTGTAGCCGTTTGAGCTCATGGATTTTCCTTAGTTGCTTTCGTTGTGTCAGTTACGGCAGTTGCTTCAGTTGCATAGTTCGTTACTTCGCTGCTTTCTGATCATTGATCCCACCTACGAGTTTTTCAATCCCAGCCATCAATATTCAATTTGATCCCTTGTTGTCGTATTTTCGCTTGTGATCTAAGGTGATCAAACTATAGTTTTACCATGTATAGTTTTGTGCAGAGGAATACTTGTGACTAGAGGACTTAGTCTCAGAGCTGGATGCCTGCTTTTCTTATTCATCATAAGTTGCAAAACAAATGCGCAGCAACTGCAACTTTGCCACGATGCGGCCCTTGATCTTAAGGCTGAACCGACAGCCTTTGTTGGCGATCGCCAAGTCACGGGCACCCATAATATTATTACTGCTACCGCGCTCGACATGCTGGGTATCGA
>JAHJNE010000187.1 GCA_018820995.1 Gammaproteobacteria bacterium
ACCAGCACGTAACCAACACCAAATAAGCAGGAGAACATCATATTCATGCCCAAAATGCCAGGTAATGCCCAATCGACATAACGAATTTGTCGGCCATTCACGGTCTCTTTTTTTGCATCGGGTTCAAGCTGTAAAAACAATTTTTCAGCCAAATAACCTTTTGCCGAGCTCTCGTTTAACCAATATTGGCGGGCCGACAAATCAACTAATAAATCCAATTGGTGGTGCTGTAATTTTTTCAGGGCAGTTTCTGTTTGTGCATAAGGCACAAATTCCAGATAACGGGTTTGCAAAAATGGATGAGTCGTGGGTTCAATCACCGGCGCTGCCTGCAACACCCCTATTTTAAATTCAGCTTTATTGCCATTGCCGAACACCACGGCAAAACCTGCCACCAACAATATCGGAAAAATAAAGTTCCAGGCCAACGACGATTTGTCACGCCAAAATTCTAAATTTCTTGCTTTTAATACAGCTAAAAAACGCTTTAAATTCATTGTGATGCTCCATCAAGCTGACAAGCTGTGACCTGTCAGTTTTAAAAACAAATCGTCGAGATTGGCAGATTTAATAAACAAACCTTCCAACGAAAAACCTTGCGTCTGTAACAAGCGGATCGTTTGCTCAATATCGCGGCTGTTAATTTGCAAATAACCTCCGGCTCGACTCCAGCTGGCGTCATCTGGTAACTGAGGATCTCTTCCGTTGTCCGGCAGTCGCAACAAAGCACCACTAAAATGCTCTGCGAGCAATGCTTCCGGTGAGTTCAGCGCAATAATTTGCCCCTTGTCCATAATCAGAATTTGGTCGCACAACTGCTCGGCTTCATCCATGTAGTGGGTCGTTAGGATCACCGTACGACCCTGCGCTTTGATCTTTTCAATCAATGCCCAGAAATTGCGCCGTGCATGCGGATCGAGTCCTGTCGTTGGTTCGTCGAGAAAGATAATCTGTGGCTCGTTCACCAACGCCAATGCTAGCAATAAGCGCTGGCGCTGACCGCCCGACAACTTGCGATGATCCCGGTCCAAAATATCGGTCAAATCACATAACCTAATCAGTTCGGTAAGATCTGCAGGCTTGGGATAAAATGCGGAGAATAACTTGAGAGTTTCATGGACGGTCAGATAGTCCTGCAATGCCGTTTGTTGAAATTGCACCCCAAGCTGTTGAAAGTCATCACGACTGGCAGGCTTCCCGTGGTAAAGAATTTCTCCCTGATCAGGTGTCACTAAACCTTCCAACATTTCAATGGTGGTCGTTTTTCCCGCACCATTCGGGCCTAATAGCCCAAAACAACTGCCACGTTGCACAGCAAAACTAATACCATCGACCGCTACCAGTTCACCGTATTTTTTGGTGAGCCCACGCACATCTAATACTGTACTCATGAAAACTCCTGACCAAACCGACTTATTTCAGTGGTGTATGTTATACCTTTCAGGGAGAACGCCTGCTACCATAGCGCTTTTATTTTTCGGAAAACTTGTTGATGCGGATCCCGAGAATTTATCAACCAGGCGCTCTGGCGCCACAGCACACTTTGCAACTCGTAGACGATGCGGCCAACCATGTTGGCCGGGTATTACGGATGCAAGCCGGCGACAAACTGTGTTTGTTTAACGGCGATGGCCATGACTATCCGGCAGAGATTACCGGTACAGATAAAAAAACTATCACGGTACAAATTACAGAAAGAGTCGATAATCGGGTGGAATCACCGCTTAAAATTCACCTTGGCCAAGGCATCTCCAGAGGCGATCGAATGGATTTTGCCATTCAAAAAGCTGTGGAATTGGGCGTAACAGAAATTACCCCGCTCTTTACTGAGCGCTGTGGTGTCAAATTAGATGCTCAAAGGCTACAAAAGCGCACTGAGCAGTGGCAAAAAATTGCGATTAGCGCCTGTGAACAAAGCGGCCGTAGCGTGGTGCCGACTGTCCATCCTGCACAAAATCTGGACAAATGGTTAGCCCAACACACAAATGAACTAAAACTAACCTTGGATCCATGGGCCAAAGACACCATTAAGACCTTAACGCCGGTGAGTAGCGTTCGACTCATCATCGGCCCTGAAGGTGGTTTTAGTGACCGTGAAGTGCAACTCACTACCGGCGCCGGATTTGTCGCAGTGCAACTAGGCCCGCGAGTCCTTCGAACCGAAACCGCTGCGCTGACCGCGATCAGCGCCTTGCAACTACAGATGGGTGATTTGGCTTAAGCCATTCCGGGAGCAAAAATTTGATCAAATTAGGCATTGTAATGGACCCTATATCGGCCATTAATATCAAAAAAGATTCCAGTTTTGCCATGTTGTTGCAGGCGCAAGAACGTGGTTATCAGCTGCATTACATGGAAATGGCCGACCTGTATTTAGTCGAAGGCCAAGCCCGAGCCAATACTAAATTACTGCAGGTTGAACAAAACCCTGCCAAATGGTACGAGTTTAATGGTCAACAGGATATAGCGCTGAGCGAATTAGACGTCATTCTGATGCGCAAAGATCCGCCATTTGATACCGAATTTGTCTACGCGACTTATATTCTGGAACGCGCGGAAGATGAAGGTACCCTCATCGTGAACAAACCACAAAGCTTGCGCGATGCCAACGAAAAACTCTACACCAGCTGGTTCAACCAGCACACGCCAAAAACTTTGGTAACCCGCGATGCGGCTAGGTTAAAAGCCTTTTATCAAGCTGAGCAGGATGTGATCCTTAAACCGCTGGATGGCATGGGCGGCGCCTCAATTTTCCGGCTAAAACCTGACGATGCTAATGTCAGTGTGATTATCGAAACGCTGACCGAACATGGCAGCCGTTATGCAATGGCGCAGAAGTTTATTCCAGAGATCAAAGATGGTGATAAACGAGTCCTGGTAGTGAACGGTGAACCTATTCCCTATTGTCTGGCTCGGATCCCGGCCCGCGGCGAAACCCGCGGTAATTTGGCCGCCGGTGGACGCGGTGAAGCCCGACCTCTGACCGAATCTGATTGGGCCATTGCGCGAGCTGTTGGCCCTGCCCTCAAAGCCAAAGGATTAATCTTTGTCGGTCTGGATATCATCGGAGACAAGCTGACTGAAATTAATGTCACCAGCCCGACTTGTATCCGGGAAATCGAAGCTGCCTTTCCAATTAGCATTACCGGACTATTATTTGATCAAATTGAGCTGCTGCTGAAGCAGTCAAACTGAAATGGAGAAGTCGATGACAGAAAGCACCATGACCAGTTTGCAGAATCATTTATTAATCGCAATGCCGGCTTTAGACGATCCACTGTTCGGCCGCAGCGTGACCTATATTTGTGAACATAATACCGATGGTGCCATGGGCATTGTGGTCAATCATCCGTTGTCGATTAACGTTTCTGACCTATTACGCCAACTCGAAATTGACCACAACGCCGACTGTGATGCGGCTAAAGCCCAGGTTTGTGCCGGTGGTCCGGTGCAAAACGAACGCGGTTTTGTGTTGCATACGCCAAGAGAAGGTTTTGTCAGTAGCCTTAAGTTAACGGACGATTTAATGGTCACAACGTCCAAAGACATTTTAGAGCAACTGACTTCTGACAACGCGCCGGAGAAATTTATTCTGGCGTTAGGTTATGCCGGCTGGAGCGCGGGACAGTTAGAGCAAGAAATCGCAGACAACTCCTGGCTGGTGATCCCGGCAGACAACCAAATTATTTTTGATTTAACCCACGCTGAAAAATGGCAAGGTGCCACCAAACGCCTTGGCATTCAGTCATGGCAATTAAGCCCGGACGCAGGACACGCTTGATGAGTGAAAAACCAAATATTCTGGCTTTTGATTACGGCCTGAAAAGTATCGGCGTCGCCGTCGGACAAAAACTGACCGGAAGCGCCAGTACGTTAAAAGCGCTGAAAGCAGTCGACGGCACTCCGGATTGGACGCAGATTGAAAAATTAGTCGCTGAATGGCAACCGGGTCTGGTGGTCGTCGGATTGCCATTAAATATGGATGGTACTGAACAACCCTTTACCGCGCGAGTCCACAAGTTCGTAAACCGCCTGCATGGTCGTTTTGGCTTAAAAGTGGTGACTCAGGATGAACGCCTAACCACCGTTGATGCCCGCGCCGATTTATTCGCTCAAGGCGGCTTCAAAAAACTGAGTAAAGATGCCGTCGATTGTTGGTCGGCGAAACTCATTCTGGAGAGCTGGTTTGACAATCATTCTGCCTGACCACGGCATCTCTGGTTTACTCGATCATGGCGATGGTTCGGTACCGCTAGGCTACTACCAGCACTATAAAGGGCCTTATTACCAGCTACTTGCGATTGCCACGCACAGCGAGGATGAGCAACCTTATGCGGTCTACCGAGCGTTGTACGGTGATTACAGTCTTTGGGTACGACCACTGTCGATGTTCAGCGAAACTGTCCTGATCCTGGGTGAGGAAGTCGCCAGATTTCAGTTTGTTGGAACTGAACGCCCAGCCTGAAACTGTTTTTCATTCGATATAGTTACGGATATTCAACAAGGTCAGCCATAAAAGCAAAAAAGCAGAGCCAGGCTCTGCTTTTTGTTTCAAACTACCATTAGTTTCTCTCTGGTTTTTCCAAACCATCGACCGTGACATTACTAAGAAAACCTGCCCCAGACGTTTCATTATTACGTAATTTAATCATCAGACGTAAGTCGTTCGGCGAATCCGCATGGTGCAATGCATCCGCATAACTAATTTGATTGCGCTGATATAAATCATACAGCGCCTGATCAAAAGTTTGCATTCCAAGTTCGCGTGACTTGGACATCACTGCTTTGACTTCATCAATTTCGCCGCGTTTGATTAAATCTGCCACTAATGGTGAGTTAAGCAACACTTCAATCGCAGCAATCCGATGGGAGCCATCCGGCACCGGGATCAGTTGTTGCGCAACGATTGCCCGTAAGTTTAATGACAAATCAAACAGTAACTTGCCATGTTTTTCTTTTGGCACCAAGTGCATGATCCGGTCAATTGCCTGGTTGGCATTGTTAGCGTGCAAAGTCGCAATACATAGATGGCCGGTTTCAGCAAAAGACAAGGCATATTCCATGGTGTCCTGGCTGCGGATTTCCCCGATCAGGATGACATCCGGCGCTTGACGCAATGAGCTTTTGAGCGCCGCATCAAAGGATTCGGTATCAATACCCACTTCACGTTGGGTAATTAAGCTTTTTTGGTGATCGTGCACAAATTCAATTGGATCTTCGATGGTCAAAATATGGCCACGGGCGTTTTTATTTCGGTAGCCGATTAACGCCGCTAACGAGGTCGATTTACCAGTCCCTGTCCCACCCACAAATAACACCAAGCCTCTTTTGGACATGATGATTTCTTTTAAAATCGGCGGTAGACCTAAATCATCGGCATTTGGAATGGTGGTGACAATACGACGAACAACCATGCCGGCCTGATCACGCTGAAAGAATGCCGACACCCGAAATCGGCCTGCTTCATTGGCTACGGCGAAATTGCACTCTTTGACTCTTAAAAACTCATTTTTTTGTTTTTCATTCATCGCCGCCAGTACAATAGCCAGTGAATCCTCGGCAGTGAGCGGCGTCTCATCAATCGGCAGCAATTCACCATTAATTTTCGCCGCTACCGGCATACCTGCGGTGACGAACATGTCAGACGCCTTGGCATCTACCATTTTTTGCAATAATTGAACTAGTTCCACGTTAAAACTCCTAAATCCGGCCCATAGCACCAAACGCATTTTTATCTTGTGCTTTGGCAAGTGCATCCTGCTTGGTAATGAGGCCACGGTTCACCAGATTTAATAAACATTGATCCATCGTCTGCATGCCGTGTGCTGCACCCGTTTGGATAACAGAATACATTTGGGCGATTTTATCTTCCCGGATCAAGTTTCGAATTGCCGGCAAACCGACCATGATTTCATGTGCTGCCACCCGACCGCCACCCACTTTTTTCAGCAGTGTTTGCGAAATGACGGCCCGCAGTGATTCAGAAAGCATTGAACGAACCATGGCTTTTTCTTCACCAGGGAACACGTCGATGATCCGGTCGATGGTTTTTGGCGCTGAGGTGGTGTGCAAGGTTCCAAACACTAAATGGCCGGTTTCAGCGGCCGTCATCGCCAAGCGAATAGTCTCTAAATCCCGTAACTCACCGACCAGAATAACGTCCGGATCTTCCCGTAGCGCCGAGCGCAGGGCATTGCTAAAACTTAAAGTGTCACGGTGAACTTCACGTTGGTTGACCAGACAAAGTTTGTTGTGGTGCACAAATTCGATGGGATCTTCAATCGTCAGGATATGCTCGTGACGGCTGGTATTGATATAATCAACCATCGCAGCCAAGGTGGTTGACTTACCCGAACCGGTAGGACCGGTGACCAGCACCAAACCGCGTGGGTTTTCGGCAATGGTTCTAAACACATCAGGCGCCGCTAAATCATCCAAACTGAGCACTTCACTCGGGATAGTACGGAATACTGCGGCAGCACCACGATTTTGTACAAATGCATTGACACGAAACCGCGCTAACCCCGGAACTTCAAATGAAAAATCCGACTCAAGTCGTTCTTCGTATTCTTTGCGCTGCTTATCCGTCATAATGTCGTACACCAAAGCATGTACGTCTTTATGGGTCAGCGGCGGAATATTTAACCGACGAACATCACCGTCGACCCGGATCAATGGCGGTACACCGGCCGATAAGTGTAAATCCGATGATTTATGCTGCACGCTAAAGGCTAATAATTCGGTAATATCCATGACAAAATGTACTCCTGTTTGCCAGAAACTAAATAAACAATTACGAAAAGTCAGGTCCCAATGGATAACAACATAGCAGAACGACTGAATTCAGCCTACCGGCAGATTGCAGAAATTAAGCAGAAAAACCAAGCTGTCCGCGTGGATGCACAATTAATCGCCGTCAGTAAAACTAAACCTGTTCCCCTGATAAAAGAAGTATATCTGGCCGGACAACGGTTATTTGGCGAAAATTATGTGCAGGAGCTGGTCGAAAAGTCGGCTGAATTAGCCAATCTCGTTGATTTAGAATGGCATTTTATTGGTCCAATCCAATCGAACAAAACCAGGGATATCGCAAGAATCGCCGCTGTTGTGCATAGTGTCGACCGGCTAAAAATCGCTGAACGCTTATCTGCGCAACGTCCTGTAGATTTACCTTCACTCAAAATTCTGATCCAAGTGAACATTAGCCATGAAGCTAGTAAGGCCGGAGTTTTACCAGAGGACGTGCCGGCATTGGCTGCACAAATCGCTGTTTTACCTAACTTGCAACTGGCAGGATTGATGGCAATTCCTGCTCCAGCGGTTGATCAAGACAATAGTCAGGCTTTTGCTCAGATGCAGTCGTTATCGATGAAGTTGCAACAACAATTCCCGCAAGCGACAGCACTCTCGATGGGGATGTCAGACGATTGGCAACAAGCCCTGACTTTTGGTGCAACTATGATAAGATTGGGCACTGCCATTTTCGGCGCGCGGGATACGCAACCACATGAATGAAAACACAGTAGCTTTTATTGGCGCCGGTAATATGGCGCGTTGTTTGATAGCCGCCCT
>JAHJNE010000188.1 GCA_018820995.1 Gammaproteobacteria bacterium
CGTGATGTGCAGGCTGAATTAAAAAAACTGGGCCGTCCTTGGGAAATCGCCAAAGGTTTTGATGGGGCATGTCCTATTGCGGGTTTTGTTCCGGTGGCGCTGATTGACGAGCCACAACAACTGCAGTTTAGTCTGCAAGTGAACAACACTTTACGACAGCAAGGCGATGCCCGTTTAATGATCCGCAGTATCACCGAAATACTGGTCGAAATGAGCCAATGGTTTACCCTGGCACCTGGCGACATTGTGCTGACCGGCACCCCAGCTGGGGTCGGGCCGCTGCAACACAACGACCAGCTTCATTTAACTTTAAGCCCATGGTTGGATGTACTGACGACAGTGCACACTGATCAAATCAAATGATCAAACGGAGTCATCAAACACAATGACCAACAGCAATAACCTACAGGATCCAGCATGAGCGACACCGAAAAATTTTGGGAAACCAAAAGTCTGCAAGAAATGACAACCGAAGAGTGGGAGTCGGTTTGTGATGGCTGCGCCAAATGTTGTCTGAACAAATTTATTGATGAAGAAGATGAACAACTGGAAGGCCCGACCGATTACATTTTGCCGGAAGAAACGGTCTATTTCACCAACATTGCCTGTCAGTACTTAAACAGCAATAAATGTGAATGTACCTGTTATAACAACCGCACTGTGCTGGTGCCGGATTGCGTAAAACTGACCAAAGACAACCTGAAAGATATCTTCTTTATGCCAACCAGCTGCAGTTATCGCCGGTTACAGGAAGGGCGTGGTTTACCGTCCTGGCACCCGTTACTTAACAACGGCAAAAAAAGCTTAATGCATAAAAAACAAATGTCGGTGCGCAATAAAACGATTTCAGAAGCGGCAGTGCATCTGCACGATTTTGAAGATCACATTGTCAGCTGGCCTTTAAACGACCTCGATTAACGGATTGATCTTATGTTAGATACTGTCGTCAACGCTGATTGGTTCGAGCAATTACGAAACATCGGGCAGCATTTTAGTCCAACCATTATTCAGCTGATTATCAGTCTGATTGTGTTGGCGTTTTACGCATTACTCAGTCGTCGCATCGCGCCGTTTATCTATAAAACCATTGCTGCCACCATGCTTAAAGATGATATGAATCGCCGCGCTATGGTGGTGTTTCATATTTTGTTATTCCTGTTGCTGGTGGTGGTACTCAGTATTATCTGGGGCGTCGACATCAAAGGCTTGCTGGTGCTCGCATCGTCGATGATTGCCGTAGTCGGTGTCGCTTTATTTGCTGCCTGGAGTTTACTGAGTAATATCACGGCGTTTTTTATTTTGCTGGGACAGCGCAGTTTTGCGCAGGGTGTCTTCGTGAAAATTATTGATGGCAGTAATTTTGTCGAAGGCGTGATTACCGAAGTGAATCTGTTCAGTACTGTGCTTCGCACCACAGAAGGCGAGTTGGTGGTGTATCCGAACAATCTGATTGTCTCAAGGCCGGTGATGGTAAAACAATCAGCAGTGGTGCCTTGTCTGGAAAAAATCCCAACCGCGGCTGACAAACGACGTGCCCGCCGTGAGACGTTGTTAAAAACAGCGCAGAAGAAATAGCGTTGCTGCAGGACGTATAAAACAGCGTTGAAGCGGATTGAAAAGTAAAAGGCCAGCAAGTCTGCTGGCCTTTTATATTGAGGATAATGACAGTTACCCGGCCGAAGTATCGTCTTGTAATTGATACCAATTCAGGTGACGGGTGCTTAACATCACTGCAGCCAGCACCAGGAACATCAATAAAGTTCCGGCCAATAATGCCAGGTCTTCCGCCCGCAAAATCAGCAACAACAGTCCGTATAATGATATTAGCCCCAGGCTGCAAGCCACTGCCTTGCCGATGCTGTGCAGCACTGCCGCGGTATAACCACCAATTAATGCCACACAACAAAGCGCCGCAACGATATAGGCTGTGGCAAACCCCACAACCTCTGACAACGACAATAACAGCAGGTAAAACATCGCCAGGGCCAAGCCAATAAACAGGTATTGCATCGGGTGAATTTTCAAATTGCTCAGTAGTTCAAACAGGTAAAATACCGCAAAAGAAATCACCAGCACCATTAACGCATATTTGACCGCCCGGTTGGTTTGCAGGTATTGATCAACCGGCTCGACCAAACTGACTTGAAAGCTGTGTTCATCGAGCATATCGCATTCGTTTTTCAGTACGCATTTTTGCAAGGCCGGTTGTACATTGTTGCCAAAGAGGGTGCTTTGCCAATTGGCGCTAAAGCCAGCCGCTGTGATTTCCCGTTGTTGTGGTAAAAAGCGCCCAAAAAAGCCAGGGTGTGGCCAATCGGCCGTGAGGTTCCAACTGCTATGGTCAGCCACCGGCAACAGGCTGAACTGATCGGTACCGGTGAGCCCAAGATCCAGTTGCAGCTCGAGCTTCGGTTGTTGCAGCAAACTAGGAAGATCCACATTGGCCCGCACCCCGGCCAAAGACTCAATCCCCGTACCCGGCAGGATCTGCATTGGTTGCTGATTTAATGTAAATTGCGGCATGCCAATCAGTCCGCGCACATCGCTTAACAACAGCACCATTTGTGCCGATTTAATTTTAACCGCCCCAGGTGCAGCGACCGGATCCAGTTCGGGCACTACACTAAAACCCAGGTTTTTTTCGAGCAAAAAAGTTAAAGCGAGATTGTTTTTGGTGTGATAAAGCCGGGTCTGATAAATACCGCGACTACGCACCTCACTTTGCAGTTGACTATCGGCCTGCATGGTTTTGGGCTGGATGAGGTAACGCTGACTGAACGGCTTGAGAATTGGATGGCCTTCGTTTGGATCAAGCTGATATTGCTCAGTTTCCAGCACCAAAAATGGCCCCACCACTTGCTGAGCGCGACTTGAGCTGTTGGCAATGTCCTGATGTACTTGCAGGCTAAGCTGATAACGTTCGCCCACCAGATCGCTAATCATATTCAGCGGCAGCCATAGCAACAACAGTAAAATAGTGATAATCACCGGTTTTAGTTTCAGTAAGTTGAACATAGTTATCTCCTTTTGATGATGCAAGGAGCATGGCGCAGCAGCGTGGAGTTTTGATGGTGTCACTGTGGAGAGTCTGTGGAGTTTTGATTTTTCAATGCACATCAAGTATAGGAAAAATAGGTAATGGAAGATTCGCACTCGAATTTGGAGAAGAACTAAAATTGCTTGTAAGTTTTGTCGGCGGTAATGCTTATGCAGGCGTCAAATCATCTGATCATGTCGACGTCAAAAAGGTACTTTCAGTGAGTTCCTATGGTGTTTTTTATAGGCGCTCAACGCAACCGTAGCGGCAACAAAATCCGTACCACCACTCCATCAACACCATTTTGTGAATCGTTACTAATGGACAGCTGACCTTGATGCAGCTTGACAACTTCGGCGACAAAGTTAAGTCCAAGACCAGTGCTTTTCGTTTGCTTGCCGGGCCTGGGTAACGAATAAAACCGTTCGGTCAAGCGAGGTAGGGCATAGTCCGGAATGGCGGGGCCCTGGTTAAACAAGGTCAGCTCTGCTTGGTGTTGCTGCACCTCAAGTTTAAGACTCACACTTGCGCCCACCACCGCAAAATCCAGCGCGTTGTCCAGAAGGTGGCCGATGCTTTGTTGCAGCAACAGTGCATCACCTTCGATAGTTA
>JAHJNE010000189.1 GCA_018820995.1 Gammaproteobacteria bacterium
CTTTAGATTTCGAACAACTAAATTTTGCTCTCTAACGCCAACTCTATGATCTAAATCGCTCATAATTTTTCTCCTAATGTTTGTGTGAATGCTGTTGATTGCTATCTTTCATTTCTTCCATTTTGCGGTTCATCTGCGGCAATAAGTGCCAGTGCAGCCCAGCCTGTAGGTGTTGACCAAAAATTAGGGTGTTGATTTTTCATATTGCCCTCCTAAACGACTTTTAAGACACCGCGATACATTTGCATCTGACAGTGAAACTCATGCTCTCCCGGTGATAAGTTCAATAGGGTAATTTGAGTAATTTCATTTAATTTAAGCTGTTCGCTTATATCCAATGAAGGAATAAGCATTGTTTCAGCGCAGGGTGATTGATCTTTGCGCATAAACTTCAGAGTGACAGGTTGACTAGCAGACACTTGGATTGAGGATGGTGAATACACGCCATCCCTCACTTCAATGAGTACTTCATTACCTTGAACAATTGTTTTATTGGGTTTGTATAGCCAAAACCACCAAACAATCAGTGCGATTAACACTAAGCCTAATAAGTTAATTAACATCATCGTGTTTCTCCTTAATTCTCTTTTGCTTTAAACAAGCGAAGTCGATTTGCATTTGACACTACAGTCAATGACGAAAACGCCATTGCAGCACCTGCAATTACAGGGCTAAGCAGAATGCCAAAGAAGGGATATAGAACCCCCGCAGCAAAAGGAATCCCGGCTACGTTATAGACAAACGCGCCAAACAAGTTTTGTTTTATATTTCGTAAAGTAGCTTTGCTTACCGCTATGGCATCAGCTAGGCCATGAAGTGAACCACGCATTAGGGTAATGTCAGCACTTTCGATAGCTACATCAGTCCCTGTGCCTATGGCGAAGCCAACATCGGCTAACGCTAGCGCAGGAGCATCGTTGATGCCATCTCCTGTCATACCAACAATTTCGCCGCCTTCTTGTAGCTCTTTCACCTTGTTGGCTTTATCTTCTGGCAGCACTTCAGCAAGAAACTCACTAATACCCGCTTTTTTCGCAACAGCAGCAGCGGTTTCCTTGTTATCACCCGTTAACATGATGACGCGTATACCATTAGCCTGAAGTCGTTTGATAGCAGAGATTGAGTCTGACTTGATAGGATCTGCAACAGCAATGATTGCTGCAAGTTCACCATCTACAGCAAAGTACATAGGTGTTTTGGCTTCTTTGGCTAAAGACTGCGCTTGTTCAACAAAGCCTGTGAGGTCTATGCCTTTTAACTTCATTAGTTTATCGTTTCCGAAAAGCAGGGCTTTATTGTTGCAGTTTGCTTCTACACCAAAACCCGTAATGGCGTTAAACGCTTCAATTTTTAGTAACTCAATATCCTTATCTAACGCACTTTCAACAATCGCTTGCGCTAAAGGGTGCTCTGAGCCGCTCTCTAAACTTGCAGCAAGCTGTAGTACGTCTTTTTCGTCCGTAGCTTTTGCTAAAACAATATCGGTTACCTTAGGTGCCCCTTCAGTAATAGTGCCCGTTTTATCTAAAATCATGGCAGTGATTTTAGAGGCGGTTTGCAGTGCCTCACCGTTGCGAATAAGCACTCCGGCTTCTGCTGCTTTTCCTACTCCCACCATGACAGACATGGGTGTTGCCAAGCCCAAAGCACATGGGCAGGCAATAATGAGTACAGTAGTTGCTGATACGATGGCAAAAGCAATTGCTGGCTCAGGTCCAAAGTTAAGCCATGCTAGCGCACTTAACACAGAGATGATCATGACAACAGGAACGAAAAAAGCTGAAATAACATCAGCCAAGCGGCCAATCGGCGGTTTAGAATTTTGTGCTCGTTTCACCATATTGATGATTTGCGCAAGCGCCGTGTCTTTTCCAACACGTGTGGCTTTAAACATAATCATGCCTGATTTGTTCAAAGTACCAGCGACAACCTCATCTTCTTCGGCTTTTTCAACAGGCATAGGTTCGCCTGTCAGCATGGACTCATCAATAGAGGTGTGTCCTTCCAATACCACGCCATCGACGGGAATTTTTTCACCCGGTTTTACCTTCACAATATCGTTAAATAAAACCTGCTCAATACCTATCTGAACTTCTTTGTTGTCACGAACCACGGTTGCTGTTTTGGCTTGCAAGCCGATAAGACGTTTAATGGCCTCAGAGGTTTTACCTCTGGCTTTGATTTCTAATGCTAAACCTAAATCAATTAAGCCAATGATCATGGCGGTCGCTTCAAAATAAACATGCCGTGCCATCAATGGAACAGCGTCAGGTGCAAACACGACAACCATCGAATACAACCAAGCTGTACCTGTTCCTAAAGCTATTAGAGTGTCCATATTAGCGGAGTGGTTTTTAAAGCTTTTCCAAGCGCCAACATAAAAATGCTTACCTGAAAAATACATAACACCAAAAGTTAAAATGCCTACAACCAGCCAAGACATGCGCTCAAGGTTTGTTTCAACCGTCATTTCTCCAATCACAATGCTGTAGATCATCAAAGGAACGCCGAGTGAAAGGGCAATAAACGTATCGCGCATTAGCTTTTTGTAATATGCAAAATCCGCCGCCTCTTTCTCATCAAGCGCATCTGTTGCTGAGCTATCATCAATTGGCTTCGCGTTATACCCCGCTGACTCAACAGCTTTGATCAATTCTTTTGTTTTAGCTGTCCCATAAACTGTTACTGTCCTATCAGCAAAATTCATTTCCGCACTGACGACTCCAAGAGTTGCCTTCAACGCCCCTTCAATTTTGCCTACACAGCTAGCACACCCAGCACCTTCAATGATAAGCTGTTGGTTATGTGATACTTTCTCCAACGTATTCTTCTTACTTTTACACGAAGAGGATTGAGCTTTTGCCTGACAGCAACAGCCTGATTCAGTTTTTATATTTGTGTTAGTAGCCACCCTTTTTCCTCCTATGCTTTTTTAATTTGCTCAAAGTTTTCGATGAGATGACAAACCATGTTTGCAGTCGGTGCTTTGTCTTCCATTTCTTCCCATCGAGAAAGCGCAGAAGACATTTTTCCTCGAAGTGCCAACATTGCTTGAAACTGCTTTTCTGTTTCTTCAAGCCGCTCTTTGATCAGGCTTCTGACTAATGGGCACGCACTTTTACCATCTTCAGATTCATTAATAATTTCCTTGATATCTGCAACGGAAAAACCAAGGTTTCTAGCACTTAAAATGAATTTAAGTCTCGATACTTCTTTATTCGAGTATGACTTGTAGCCGTTCACTGACTTAGCAGGTTTTAACAATCCTAATCTGGTGTAATAGCGCACCGTATCAGCAGTCGTTCCAAGGCTTTTTGCCAGCTCCGCAGCTTTCATATTCACTCCTCAGTTTTTTAGCTAAGTTTGTACTCTCATCTTCAGCTTAGACCTGTGTCTAAGACACAGGTCAAGTACTAATTCTAGTGAATAAGCTAAAAACTAATTTTTTGGTAAAAGAGAAATCTCGGTCAAAATCGACAGCATTAAGTACTGTAAATGGCAATAGTTTGAGAATTTTCATAGTGCCTTCAAAATATCGTACTAATCGTTCAAAACAATTGATTATTTAAATCAATGAATAAGTCATTCTATTTTTGATGGGAGTGGCGAAAAAAAGACGCACTGATCCTGTGATTAGCCAATAATTGGTGGACGATAAAGTAAGAGATGGATACCAGATTTTGGTAGAGGTGTACGCTGTAGAAATAGCTCAGAGTAAATATTGCAAATACCTTCCTCTTGCGCTTGCACAAGATAGGCATTTAAATGAAAGCTTGTACAAAAACCGCCTTCACAACAAACACAATCACCAGCTTTACATTTTTCACAGTCTTCATCACCATGACGGTTTTTAGAATCTTGCGAATTTTCAGTGTGATAGTGACTATTGTCATTCATTGATTGATGGTGAATATTTTTGCTTCGTTGCATAATATGCGTGTCGGAAGATCCATTTTGATGTTCTTCACAATTCATTGGCTTAGCTGTAGCAAAACTATGCTGCGTAAGCAACACAGTTATTATTACTATTTTAAACCACCTGAAAAGTCCAAACATTATCATTCCTTCTTTAGCACCTACAATATTAGCCACTTTATAAAAATAATTTTATGATCTTGATCAACCTTTGAACTAAAACCTCAGGGCAAGATCACGAACATTTAGGACGCACTTTAGCATAACTGATTGACCCCGATCTTCAGCTGTGATCAGATACTGGCTTTTACGCGGAGTCAGTTTATGAACATCGATATTTTTGCAGAGCACTTTTCAGAATTAGAAGACCCAAGGCAAGCTGCTAAGGTCGTTTACCCCTTGTTTGACGTAGTGTTTTTAACGCTTTGCGCAGTCATTGCTGGCTGTGAGGGCTGGGAAGATATTGAAGATTTCGGTGAAAACCGCTTTGACTGGCTGCAAGAACATGGTTTTTTCAAACTGGGCTTGCCGGTACACGACACCATCGCGCGGGTGATGTCATTGCTGGACAGTGAAGCCTTACAGCGCTGCTTTGCCAGTTGGATGCAGGCTTGTACGGAACTTACTGATGGTCAGGTAGTCGCGATTGACGGCAAAACGCTTCGCGGCTCCTACAACCGGGAAGACCGCTGCTCTTCTATTCATATGGTTAGCGCCTTTGCCAGCGCCAATGGTGTGGTAATGGGCCAGGTTAAAACGGACGAGAAGAGCAACGAAATTACGGCGATACCTCAGCTACTTAACTTGCTGGAGCTTAAAGGATGCCTGGTCAGTTTGGATGCAATGGGATGCCAGAAAGAGATAGCGCAGCAGATAGTAGATAAAAAAGCTGATTACCTGTTGACGGTTAAAGGCAACCAAGGACAGTTGCACGATGCAGTAAAACAAGCCTTTGCGGGGAAAGCGCATAAAGATAGTGCCGCGCAGTCACTGGAAAAGAACCCTGGGCGCTTGGAGTACCGAGAATTCCAGGTATGTGATGCCAGTGAATTACCGGAAAAACTCAAAGCTGCGTGGCCAGCGCTGACAACCCTTGGCATGGCAACGACTTACCGGGTGGAAAAGCACAAGCGTGCGGTGTTAGAGCAACGTTATTTTATCAGCTCAGCCGACCTTAACGCAGAAAGGCTGTCCCAGGCAGTACGCGAGCATTGGTGTATTGAAAACCAACTGCACTGGGTGCTGGATGTGAGCTTAAGTGAGGATGCGTGCCAGATATACCGTGGTAATGCAGCAGCCAATCTTGCCACGATGCGACACTTCGGCTTGAATATGTTACGCGCTGAGAAGCGGAAAATGAGTATCAGAAGAAAGCAGCGTCAGGCATTGATGAATGAGGCTTATCTTGATGCGGTGTTGGAAGCTGGCATGAGTGTGGTGATTAAATGACCACTCGTAATCTCACCCTGACCTATTTGTGCTTTTGGTGCTTTATTGGTTCATACCACAGAGCTCCGGCAGGGGCAGACAAGTCTGCCCCATTTAGTTTGGCAATATTATGCTTTCAGCGAGCGGGTGCGCCATAGGTAATACACGACGGGTAATACCAACAACGTTAAAATCACAGCACTCACCATTCCGC
>JAHJNE010000190.1 GCA_018820995.1 Gammaproteobacteria bacterium
GCCCAATGGCAACCTCATCAGCAAAAAATCGTTGAAGGTTGGACCAACGTTTTGGTGGGGCTGGCCGCTGAATTAAATAGTACCGGTGGCGCGCATACGTTGGATTAACGGACAGCACAATACAGCCACTTCAGGCTATAATCGCGATTATTTATCCAATCCAACTAATTGACTGACTATGCCCCTGACTGATCCCTTGACTCACTACCGCTGCCCTCTGTGCCAACTAATGCTGCAAAGCTCGCCCTCTGGCTACCAGTGCGCAAATCGCCATCAGTTTGATCGCGCCAAAGAAGGTTACGTGAATCTATTGCCGGTCCAGCAAAAAAAATCGCTGGACCCAGGTGACAGTGCAGATATGATCCAGGCCAGACGTCGTTTTCTCGAAGCCGGTTTTTACCAGCCGTTGTCTGATGCGGTGAATCAATTGCTGGCAACGGCATTAGCGGATACAGCAACCTTTCGCCAGACGATCACCTTGCTGGATATTGGTTGTGGCGAAGGTTATTACAGTCATCGACTGCAGAACTTTTTGCACACCGGGTGCACGCAAGAGGCAGAGACAAACGCCAGCGATACCACAACGCAAGTATCATTGTATGGCATCGATATTTCCAAAGCTGCGATTAAAGCGGCCGCCAAACACTATAAACAACATCAATTTGCCGTCGCCAGCAGTTACCACTTGCCGTTTATGGCTGAAAGTTTTGACTCACTATTGCGTATTTATGCGCCATCACAAAGCGACGAACTAGCGCGTGTCTGCAAAGCCAAAGGCTGGCTTTGCACAGTCACCCCTGCCCCGCAGCATTTATTTGAACTTAAACAGAGGATTTACCAGGATGTCCGTTTGCACAGCGCGGACATTACCGGGGAAGCAGGCTTTTGTCATCAACAGCGTCAGCAGTTAAGTTGGCGCTGGCAACCTGAAACCACGACTCAGTTAGAGCAATTATTGCAGATGATTCCTTTGGGCTACCGTTTGACGCCAGAGGTTCGGCAGTTATTACTGACGGACCTGCCAGCAATCACTTTAGATTTTTATCTGGATTTATATCAGCGCCAAGGATGATTGGCGCTTAGGGTTGGCAAAGGCGAATAAACACGAGCTCAAACTAGGGGGCGGGCTGCAGTAGTTGGTCAACCGACCAGAAAGCCAACTGACTATCATCAGTATTCGGCGTTCGAAGCGGCACCATCCAGGGCGCCGATCCATCCAGCTCCTCTGGAGTAAACAACGGCTCCAGTTGCTGCGCTACTTTGCGCGTTTTCTTTTTGCGTTTTGGCGCTGGGGTCGCTTGCGGTTGTGTATCAAGCATGGTGGCCCAAAAATAACTGGAAAGCTCTGCCACGACATTACTTTGTGCATTCACCAGCACCACTAAGCCCAGACCTTTTTCGTTGGAATAGGACAAATCAGTCCGATACCCACGCACCAATCCGCCGTGGTAATACAGTTTGTGTTTACCAAACTGATAGATCCGGGTACCAAGGCCATATTGCGCCTGCGTCACATAAGGGCCAAAAGTACGGCCAGATAAATTGTCAGACGTTTTGATCCGCGCAGTGTGAATATCCTGCAGCACCGCAGCCGAAAGCACCGCAGGTTGATGACCAAGCCGTGCGATTAACCACTTGCCCATATCCATCGCGCTGGCATTGACACCAGCCGCCGGACTCACGCGGTAATAGGTTGGAACAACTTTGGCTTCGCCCCAGCCACTGCGGATTTTCACATGCGGCATAGCACGGTTTTTACTGGCCAGAAAGGCAGCATAACCGACGGAGGCATTATGCATTTGTAGCGGCTTAAAAATACGCTGCTCAATTAGTCGCTCATACGGCATATTGGTGGTTTTAAGCAGTACCGTTTCAATCAGGCTGAAGAGTACGTTTTGATAGCCGTAACATTTTCCTGGCTGGCAACGTGGGTTGATATTGGCAAATTTCGGTAAAATTTGCGCAGCGGTCATATTGGCTTCAATTAAATCATCAAACGCATTTGGGCTCACGCCGGCATTTTGCGCCAATAGATGTTCAATTTTTAACTGCGACGTCATGTTGGGGCTGCGAAACTTAAAACCCGGCACATATTTAGTGACTTTATCCTGAAAGCTAAAACGGCCTTCATGGGCAACCTGAGCCGCTAAACCACCGGCAAAGGTTTTCGAAACCGACGCCAAACGGAACACAGTATTGGCATCTACTTTTGCTTTAGCACCACGTGAGCGCACACCATAAGTACCAACCCGCAGTATTTTGTCATCTTTGACGATGACGTACACACCGCCAGGAATATTGCTTTTGGCCATCTTCCGGCTAAATTCTTGATGAAATTCGCTGGCAAATTCATTAATAGATGGCGCAGCAGCGACGGATGCCGACCACCACAAAAGACCCGCCATCATTGTCAATCTGAGCATAATACCTTCCGGGATCCGAGCGTGAGGGGCAACGTCTCCATTATTTGCAGCACAAGCCTGCTGAATCGACGTTCCAATCTGGCCGGATTTATAATCACGATACCGGATCAGTGATTGCCACTAACATCTGTGGGATCAATCTGTTAATTAAATCGGATTTTGCTGCTGCCGAAACCAATTCCGGCAGCCATTCACCGGTGGCATAAGGTGCTAATGCCGGGCCTGCGCAGTAACAAAATGCTTCGAACCAATGAC
>JAHJNE010000191.1 GCA_018820995.1 Gammaproteobacteria bacterium
AGCAGATTGCATCAATTGATACGACCGCCATCTGAACCAGATTGACCTTTTTGATTGGATTTCAAACCATGTTTCAAACGATTAAACAACATTGGCTAACCAATGTCCGCGGCGATGTGCTGTCTGCCATCGTCGTCGCTTTGGCGCTGATCCCGGAAGCGATCGCCTTTTCGATTATTGCCGGAGTTGATCCAAAAGTTGGCTTATATGCCTCATTTGCCATCGCCTTTATCAGTGCTTTTGCCGGCGGTCGCCCGGCGATGATTTCAGCAGCGACCGGCGCGATGGCGCTGTTGATGATTACGCTGGTAAAAGAACATGGCTTACAGTATTTGCTGGTCGCTACCCTGCTTTGTGGTGTGCTGCAAATTTTATTTGGCCTATTTAAATTGGGCGAACTGATGCGATTTGTGTCGCGCTCGGTGGTCACAGGCTTTGTCAATGCGCTGGCCATTTTGATATTT
This sequence comes from Gammaproteobacteria bacterium, assembly GCA_018820995.1. Taxonomy (GTDB): domain Bacteria; phylum Pseudomonadota; class Gammaproteobacteria; order Enterobacterales; family Alteromonadaceae; genus Pararheinheimera. Next base: position 465 of record JAHJNE010000191.1, read on the forward strand.
ATGGCGCAGTTGCCGGAACTCACCAACGTCACCTGGCATGTCTATGCCATGACCGCGGCTGGCCTTGGCATTATTTATTTGTTCCCTTACGTCACCAAAACTATCCCGTCACCTTTGGTCTGTATTGTGGTGATCACCGCCGTCGCGCTGTATTTCCAGATTGATGTACGCACTGTGTCCGATATGGGTGAACTACCCGACAGCCTGCCCATTTTCCTCTGGCCAGATGTACCACTGAATCTGCACACCTTAGAAATTGTCTTCCCATATTCGCTGGGTTTGGCGTTAGTGGGCTTGCTGGAATCTTTAATGACAGCAACCATCGTTGATGATTTAACCGACACCAGCAGCAACAAAAACCGCGAATGTGTCGGCCAGGGCATTGCCAATATTGGCTCAGGTTTATTGGGTGGTATGGCCGGTTGTGCGATGATTGGCCAATCGATTATCAACGTTAAATCGGGTGGCCGTACTCGCTTATCCACCTTGCTGGCAGGGATTCTCTTACTGATTTTTGCAGTATTTTTAGGCGAATGGGTCGGCATGATCCCGATGGCAGCTTTGGTCGCGGTGATGATTATGGTGTCGATCGGCACCTTTAACTGGCAGTCCATCAAAGATATGCGCAGCAACCCCAAAAGCTCCAGTGTGGTGATGCTGGCGACTGTCGTGGTGGTTGTCGCAACGCACAATCTGGCTTATGGTGTCTTTGTTGGTGTCTTGTTAAGCGCACTGTTTTTTGCCAATAAAGTCGGCCAGTTGTTGGCGATAGAAAGCACGCTGACCGAAGATGGCCAACAGCGGACTTATACCATTACCGGCCAGGTATTTTTCACCAGCAGCGATCAATTTGTCGCCAGCTTTGATTTTAAAGAAGCGGTTGAAAAAGTAGTAATAGACTTAAGTCACGCTCATTTTTGGGATATCACCGCCATCAGTTCCCTTGATAAAGTCGTGCTGAAGTTTCGCCGCGAAGGGACCGAAGTTGATGTCCAGGGATTGAACCAAGCCAGCGCTACGCTGGTCGATAAGTTTGCTATTCATAACAAACCAGATGCAATTGACCAATTGATGGGTCACTAATCACACCAAGGAGCACTACGGATGTCGACGAATGTTATCGCTTGTCTTGATCACTCAGAATTTGGTCAGGCGGTCCTTGCTGCCGCAATTTGGGCAGCAAACACCCTCGATGCTCCTTTGGTGCTAAAACATGCACTGGAAAAACCACAACTGGCGCAAACTGATTTCAGTGGCGCCATCGGCCTTGGCGCGCAAGATATACTGCTGGCTGAACTTGCACAACTTGACCAGCAACGCAGCAAAATTCGGCTCACTCAAGGCCGGTTATTACTTGATTCGGCAAGACAGCACGCGATGCAACAAAACGTTGCTCAGGTGTCTGAATCGCTGCGCCATGATGATTTAACCGATTGTTTAGTCGAAAACGAAGCAGACAACCGTTTGTACGTGCTCGGCAAACGGGGCGCCAGTCAGGCGGCAGCGCATGGCTTTTTAGGCTTAAATGTCGAACGGGTGTTGCGACTGGTGCGAAAGCCGGTGCTGATCACCCAACCTCATTTCCAGCCCCCCGGCAATTTTTTACTGGCGTTTGATGGCAGTGCCACCATGCTGAAAAATCTGCAAACCATTATCGAAAGCCCGTTATTGCAAGGTCTGCCGTGCCACCTGGTGATGGTTGCCAAGCCCAATGCGACCGCAGAAACCACTGCACCTGAATTGCTGCTCGCCAGTCAACAGCTCACTGCAGCGGGGTTTAATGTGACAACCAAAGTACTGGTCGGCGATGCCGATACTGCGCTGGAGCTTTATGCCAAAGAGCAAGCCATTGAATTATTGGTGATGGGTGCGTATGGCCATTCACGGATCCGACAGTTGATCCTCGGCAGTACGACCACCGCCGTATTGCAACGAGCACGTATCCCGGTGTTAGTCTTACGCTGAGTTTAATCCAGTTTAAAAATCAACATGTTCTGCCACTATCAGGCTCACTTTTACCAGTTCAAGGACTTTTTATGCCACAACCACAGTGGGTAAATCTGGTTATCACGATGACCCTTTGCAGTATGGCTCCGGCAGTGACGGCACAAGACGTCAGCAGCTGTCA
>JAHJNE010000192.1 GCA_018820995.1 Gammaproteobacteria bacterium
GCGACTACCGGACCGTACTGCAGATTTTTACTCAGATTTTCACGTTGTTTTGTCGTCATTTTTAACAGCTCACTGCGAAATTCACTCCAAGCGGTCAGACTTGTGACATCATCGCTAATCTCCATCGCCGGTTTCACCGGTTCAGGAGCTTGTTTTGGGAGTTCCACGACTCTTTCCGGCTCAGGTAGTGCTTGTTTCACCACAGGCAACGGCAACGGTCCCCCCTGACATCCGGCCAATAGCAGGCTACCGGCCAGCATAGTCCATAACTTCATAACGAATCCTCAACCATAGGTAATCGAATGCGAATACATACATCTGCATAATTCACATCCACAATTTCGGCTAGCCCACCAAGTAAACGGGCACAATCAGCCACTATCGAAAGTCCTAACCCTGAGCCCTGAATCGCATCAAACCGCGGCGCTGTGCCACGTTGAAAGGGTTCAAATAGTTTAGCCCGCATTTCTGCCGGGATCGGCGTCCCATTATTTGCTACATCTAATAGCATAAATTTATCATGTGGCCGCAGTACGACCCAGACCGGACTTGCCTGACCGCCATACGCCTGCGCATTGTTAATCAGGTTATCCAGAATACGCCGGAACAACATGGCATCGGTATATAGACGCGGTAGCTGACAATCCAGCTCGATATATTGCTGGCGTTGCTGCAACGATAAAGCGTGATCATTAAAACAGCTTTGCAGCAGTTGCTGACTATCGTGCCACTCGAATTCCGGTTTTGCCTGTTGCAGCAACCGGTTGTAATCGAGCAACTGTTCGGTCAACTGACTAAGCCGATCGGCACTGCCACTTAACAGCGTCACCACTTCTTTTTGTTGTGGATTAAGCATGCCAACCACTTGTTCTGATAACAGCGCACATCCTTCTTTAATACTGGACAGCGGTGTTTTGAGTTCGTGTGATGCATGGCGCAATAAAATAAGCCGCAAGGCTTCAAGTTGTTGCAGACGTGAAGCTAGCCAGCGTAGTTGCTCACCTAGCTCGATCAGTTCGCGTGGTCCTTCGACTTTTTCGTTGGGGAAATGATGACTTGCCTGGCCAATCGAACGGATCATGGTGTCTAATTGTTTAATCGGTGAGGCTATCCGCGCCGATGCCCATAACACCAGAAATAACGTCAGGACCACCAGCGCCACACTCTGCCAGGCCAACTGGTTTTGGGCCGCGACGACATAACTTTGCTGCGTTAATAAACGTTCTTCCAGCAAATTCCAGGTTTGTTCGGTGAGTTGTCCTTGCTGCTGCCGGATCTGTGAGAGCAAAGGTGATAGGTCTTCAATGCTACTTTGCAGGTAAATTTGCAGTAATACCGCAACTTGTCGTTGTTGCTGCACACATAATTGCTTGGCATTTAGATTCTGGCACAAGGTTTCCAACATCTGCTGGTAATTGCTGATATGTGTCACTGCCAGATGACTCAGAGCTTCAGTGCGCAGAATACTAAACTGGCGCACTGCCCGCTCAATATCGATCACCACGTTCTGCATGTTTTCAGTGACTTTCACGCTATCAACTGATGTTTCAGCTTCAGCTACTGCATACCGGCTGACATCGGATAATGCGCTATTACTTTGCCACAGCAGCACCGCTAACGGAATTAACGCCAGGAAAAAGCTCAACAGGATAAATTGGCGCAAAGATGCTGGCTGAAAAGGCATACGCATAAAGATCGGATCTCCCGGCTACAAGCAGCGGCGACAAGGCATTTACCCGCTATCATAGCGAATAATGCACTAGTCCCAATTAGATTCAATGGTTCACGATGATTGCGGCATCATTTGAAAGATATTCCATCTTAAAACGCCAATTGTTTGAATATAAAAACAAATTAGCTTTTGAACTCATTGCCGCCGTTTTGCAATAAATAGCGCTAATAGAAATCCAAGTACTGACCGTTATGTGAATATGTTTTTTGGGGATGATGAACAGTTCGACAAACTGGTTTTTACTTCGAGTAGTTATGCTTTTGAAATGGACAATCTGGTCATCCAAGTGGCTGGTGTCGATAGGACAGTATCAGCGCCAGGTTCAATTGCCTTATTCAGCCTCGCTTTAGCCGCTTTCGGTTGGTCACGTCGTCGCGCTTAATCACTCTTTAAAGCCAAAAAAGAAAACCCCTGCTGCAACAGGGGTTTTTTATTTTTTATTTGAAGTGCTTGATTCTTGGTACACATGGAACTGCTGAAATTTTGCCAAAAAAAAGCCGGTAACAATACCGGCTTGGAAGGGATTTGTAGCTGTTACGCGCGGGCTGCTACACCAGAAGCGCGTGCTTTGCGAACTTTCGCAGACTGACGATTATAGGCGTCGGCAAATTGCGCTTTTTCTAACTGGCGTACGGCTTGACCGTTCACATCAATTTTGCGTAAGTATGTGACAAACACAAAAGCATTGACCGCGAAAAATACTGCTGCTGCGATTAAAAATGTGTCCATGGTGCACCTCTTCTCATGATGCCAGCCTTGGCTGGTCTTTAAATTCTGAATTTCACTGATTCGCTTCATCAGGTAGAAAACGGAAGTGGAACCTGCTGTATCACTTTCGTTATTTACCTGGACAAACTGTTTAATGCAGAAGACGTGCCAACAAAAAATA
>JAHJNE010000016.1 GCA_018820995.1 Gammaproteobacteria bacterium
GATAGGTCAAACTTTGCCGGAATGCGGTACTAAAATTCATCAGGCGCGAGCTGTGATGCACGACATGCGACGCCCACAACCAGCGAATTTGATGTGACGCGCGATGAAACCAATAATACAAAAAATCCTGTAGCACAAAAAGCAGCAATAAGTTCGTCAGATTAAAAGGCAGGCTGTAAAGCGCAAACTGGCTAAGCCACAAGAAAAATGGCAGCAATAACAACAGCGACAATGCATCGCCCGCTTGATGCATCGCAGCAAGCCCCAAATTGGCTAGACTATCGCGCCAATGATAAACCGCCTGTTGTTTACGTTCAGACTGATACCACTCAAAAGCGATAAACAGAAAAAAAATCGGACTTAACAGGATTAAAATTAATTCAACCGGGATCACAGGCAACCTCTGCACGTCAACTTCTGAGCAACAGCAGCGACTTTACGCCAACTGCCCTGTGCTGCACACTACCGTCATGCAAAATATCGATAAATTTGTTGTAGCGCCTTTCAGCAAAACATTTGTTTAAAACGGCTGCTTTGCTGCTAAGTCTGTCATGTAAAAGACCCTATCGCTGCATTCAAACATCGCTGCTGGCGAGTCCTGATGACGATGGGTTACCACAAACAGCCCACGCAAACGCTTATTTTAACAACGACACTAAATCACTGTATTGATCAGTCCAACGAAGCGGTGATTTTCCCTGCAAATCAATAGGGGTCATTAACGCCAATGTTGAAGGCGCATCCAGCAATGAAGCATCCGTGGTCAACCACACCCATTCTGTCTGGTGGGTATGCACTTTGGTCGCCGGCGTCATAAAATAGCCAAGCTGCCAGGCCATCGCCTTAGCCGTGCCTGCCATCAAGGGTAATAAATTCAAATGGGTGTTGGAAATGTGTACCGCAATAATGCCACCAGGTGCTAAGTGCTGTTGATACAACGCCATCGCCTCCAACGTCAGCAAATGCTGCGGAATACTGTCACCGGCAAAGGCATCAATCACCAGCACATCAAATTGTTGTGACTGCCCTTGTCTCAGCTCTTGTTGCAAGGAGACCCGACCATCCCCTTCAATGAGCGAAATCTGCGCTTTGGAATCACCTAAGTAGCTGAAGTATTGTTGCGCCACATGCACCACTGCAGGGTTTAGCTCGTAAAAGCGGTACTGATCCCCTACTTGACCGTAAGCAGCCAAAGTACCGGCACCTAAGCCAATAAATCCGGCTTTGATCGGGCCCTTTTCAGCAGATTTAAGGGCTAACGCCTGCGCTGCGCCGGTTCCAGGCCGGTAATAACTCAGCGCCTGCGACCTGGTCTTGGCGGCTACATACTGAGTGCCATGCGAGGTCGAGCCGTCAATCAACCGCCGCTCGGTGATCCCTTCAAGCGTGACATCTTTCACACTCAGCACGCCATAAAAGTTGCGGGCGCGATAGACATCACTTTTCAGAAACTGCCGGTTGAGCTCAAGCAATAAGCCGCTACTAAGCATGGCAAAAGCCAGCGCCACAAACCCAGAGCGACGCGCTGGCGTTTGCCAGAAAAACTGTAGCAATCGATGGGACCAGGCGCCGCTAAAATTCTGTGTTGTCTGCAATTGTTGTATTGCGAGTACAAGCAATAAAGCGACAAACGCCAGCGGAAACTCCAGAAATTGATCAAACAGGGCTGTCGCGACAAAGGCAACAAAAGCACTGCCAACACAACCGCCTAATGCGAGCATCAGATAAAAACTAGTCAGTCGACTGCTGGCAGGCTTGGCCTGTGCCAGTTCAGCATGGCAAATCAGACAGCCTATTGTTAAAAGGCCAAGATAAATACACAGCTGTGAGGTCAGATTAAATTGGGTACCAATAAAATGCATCATCACCGCAATCAGAGAAATCAATCCCAACACCCATAAGGCGTAACTGCGCTGATACCAGCGGGTGGATTGAAAACTCACGATAAAGGTCAGCAAATATATGGCCAGTGGCACCACCCACAAAAAGGGGACCGGCGCGACATTTTGCGTCATGGCATTGGTCGTTGCGACTAAAAAAACCACCCCCAGTGCTGAGTAGCCTAGCCAAAACCAAGGCGCACTGGCACCAACTGGCTGATGTTCTGCCGTCGCCTGATGTGCCGTTACAGCAGAAGATGGTAATGGTTGCTGGCTCGCTGCAGATACTGCGGCCTCGCTGTGCCACAGCCTAATCACCAGCACCAGCATTAATAATCCATAACAGAGAAAACCCAATGACCAGCTGCGTGTTTGCCACATACTTGTCAGGTTAGGTTCAATTAAGAAAGGGAAACTGAGAAGCGCCAACAGCGAAGCCGCGTTCGACCAGGAATACAAAAAATAAGGTGAACGGCCGGGAAACTGTCGGGCAAACCATTGTTGTAATAAAGGACCCGTGGCTGATAACACCGCATAAGGAGCACCGACACTCAACAACAGTGCCATCACCAATTGTCGAAGCGGAGCATCACTCTGGGGGGAGAAATTTTCTGCCAGCCCAATCGGTAATGCCAACAGGCTCAGGGCTAAAATGCCGCAATGCAGCAGCAATTGTTGGCGCAACTTCAGTCGGCTGACACCGTGCGCATAAGCATAACCAACCAGCAATAACAGTTGGAAAAACAACATGCAGGCGGTCCAAACAGAC
>JAHJNE010000193.1 GCA_018820995.1 Gammaproteobacteria bacterium
AGGTACTGACCAAAGCGGCCGCAGGTTTATAGCCGGGGATCAAAGTACCATCCTCCAGCACGATGGCAGGCGTGCCGCTAATCCCAAAACTCTGTCCAAGCGAATATTGCGCTGCGACGTTATTTGGACACTGTGCAATGGCAATTTTGTCACCCGATTTCGCTTTATTCATCGCTTGTTGTGGATTTTTAGCACACCAAATGGACTGCAGTTCGGTGTAAGTTTCACTGCTTACCCCACCGCGCGGAAAGGCCAGATATCTGACGGTAATGCCTTTATCTAAATAAGTTTGCAGTTCACTGTGTAATTTACGGCAATAGCCGCAGCTGGTATCAGTGAAGACGGTAATGGCATGTTTTTCATCTTTAGCTTTAAATTCAATCGCCGAATCTCGCATCGCTGCGATGCCAGACTTGCGTACATCTTGCAGGATTTTATCGTTCACCAGCTGTCTATTGGTTAAATCGTACACACTGCCTTCAATCAAAAACTGGCCTTTATTGGTACTAAAAAAAAGTCCCTTGTCAGTTAATACTTGCTGTAACCCGGGGACGACTGAGTCTGCCACTGAATTCACTTTTAAACCAATCTCAGCCAAAGTAGCTTTTAGTTGAGCATGGTCATCCGCAACAGCGGCACTTAACGAACCGGCTGTTAATGCTAACATCAGACCTAACACGACTTTTTTCATCATTCAATTCCTGTATGTCATCTTTAAAGCTATCAGCCACGAGGATGATGTAGTTGATGGATTTGTTGCAAGCGCAATTGCGCTACATGGGTATAAATTTGCGTTGTCGACAAATCACTATGACCCAGCAACATCTGTACGACCCGCAAATCGGCACCATGATTCAATAAATGTGTCGCAAATGCATGTCGCAGTGTGTGAGGAGATAATGGTGTTGTGATTGCGGCCACCTGTGCATAAAACTTAATCCGATGCCAAAACGTTTGCCGGGTCATCTGACTGCCGCGCAAACTTGGAAACAACACATCATTTTGTTGCTGCAACAGCAAACCGCGACCTTGCGCCAAATAACGTTGCAACCATTCTACCGCGACTTCGCCTATCGGTACCAGTCGCTCTTTACTGCCCTTGCCGGTCACCCGGATCACGCCCTGGCGCAAATTCAATTGTTGCATCGTCAGCGTCACTAATTCACTCACCCGCAAACCTGCCGCATACAGCAGCTCCAGCATCACCTTGTCGCGCAGCTGGATCAGGTCATTGACATCGGGTGCCGACAATAACGCATCGACGTCGGCTTCGGACAAAGATTTAGGCAACGACAAGCCAATTTTTGGGTTTAATAGCGAGGAGATGGGGTTGTCAGTGATCATATGGCTTTGGTGCAACCATTGATAAAAATTGCGCAAACTGCTGAGTGCCCGGGAGGTGCTGCGTGGTTGCAAGCCTAAATCGTGCCGGTAAGCCAGATAATGATTGAGTAAGTCTGATGTGGCCTGACACAAGTTAGACTGTCGACTATGTGCAAAGGCAGCAAATTTCCGCAAATCAGTACCATATGCCGCCAGCGTATGTTCACTGACACCTTTTTCCAGCCAAAGTTGGTCAAGATATTGATGAATAAGTGCAGTTTCTGACGTCGGGATTTTGGTCGGCGCCACGCTGTGTTTTTCCCGACCTGATATTGTCAAACGCGCCATCTTCATATTCCGTTGACTGCTCAAAACGAAAGTAAACATGCACTCGACACCTCAGCATAGAGTGTCACCGCGATGCTTTCTGCCTCTGAGCGCTTCTGTTAAACTGCCGTCACTTCCATCACTAACTGCTTCTGTTGAGTTTGTAATGTCGCTAAAAATCGCCGTATTTTACGGTTCAACTACTTGTTATACCGAAATGACTGCTGAAAAAATTCAGGCGTTATTGAGTATCGATACAACTTTGCCTGTTGGCAGCAGTGTATCACTTCACAATCTGAAACAGCAGCCTCTGGCAACGATGGTCGACTATGACGTATTGATCCTGGGTATTTCCACTTGGGATTTTGGCGAACTCCAGGAAGATTGGGAAGCACATTGGGATGAGATTGCCAATGTAGACCTGTCTGGCAAAATAGTAGCTATTTACGGGATGGGCGATCAATTAGGTTACGCCGAGTGGTTTGTTGATGCTATTGGCATGTTACATCACGCAATCAGTGACCAGCCATGTCAGCGGATTGGATTCTGGTCGACCGAAGGTTACGATTTTATTCGCTCAAAAGCCGTCACCGACGATGGCGAATGGTTTTACGGCTTGGCGTTGGATGAAGAAAATCAGTATGAACAGACTGATGAAAGGTTGTCACTGTGGTTAAATCAACTCGTCGAAGAAATCATTGAACTGGGGTAGCCTGCGGTAAAAAAGTATTTCACAGAGATGAACAGCAGGGTTTCAACGACCAATACCTCGCTGTGCAGAAAAAGACCACAAATGTTAAAAATCGCTTGCACTCTAAATTAGCATTGCATAGAATGCCGGCCATTGAAGGGCAAGTCAGCTGAAAGGCTGAACACGCAAAGCTTCAGGTCTAACGGTAAATCAATAGTTTACCCACGACGGCTGAGCTACCATCGTCAAAAACGATGTAAAACATATCCCCATTGATATGCCTGCGTGTTTTATTGTGATCTGCCCTTCCAAAATATTCATTTTGTTCAAGTAACAAATAACTTTTAGGAAACGGAGCCGGCCATGAAATTCAAATATTTACCACTTATCGCTGTTTTAGCAACCCCATTGTTCGCAACTTCTGCCAGTGCTAACGACCAAATTGCTCAGTCAATTTGTTCTTATATTGCTGCGAATGATAAAAACAGCCTGCGTAAAACTTTGTCTGACAGCCGCATCCGTATCAAAAACGTGTACGACGGTGTGAGCTGTGATGGTCTGCCAATGATTCGTTTTGCAATTAAGAACAATGCTGCTGATGCTGCAGAATTTATTATCAAACAGTTACCTGGTAGTTTCGTTGCAAAAATGGGTGACTCAGAATGGGCGAGCAGCAATGGCTTCGCAACTTCACCTATCCTGGAAGCAATCAAAGCACGTAGCGCCAGCTAATTCAGAATATTGTGAGAAAAAAGGCGCTACGGCGCCTTTTTTTATCTGAACTTGGTGGCTTATTCGCCTGCGCTCACCCGCGTACGACATTGCTTCACGATGTAATCTTCCATTCTTAACAACACTATTTGTTGTGTTACTCCGTATCTGACAGCCATTTCACCAACGCTGGCTTCGCTTTGACTAATTGCCACTGTTCGCAGCCGTTAAAAGCGGCATAGTCATCCAACGCCTGGGTTAATGCCCGTCTTAAACTTGTGGTGATACGGGTACTTTCAGAAAGAACCAAATGCTGCACCAATAGTATTTTTTGGGCGCGCACGGCTTTTACATCCATTTGGCCGATCAATTGTTGACGATACAAAATGGGTAAACTGTAATAACCAATCTTGCGTTTTTCCGCCGGCACATAAACTTCGATTTGATAATCAAAATCAAACCAGTGTTGCAAGCGTTGACGCTGAATGACTAAGTTATCAAAGGGGTTTAATAATCTGACTTGGTTCGATGTAGGCATTAATGTTGGCAATTGCTGCGAATAAAAATACCTTTGGCCTTGCTGCATAAAACTACCAAGTTCACCGCCCGCTTGCCTGGCAAGTAATTGTTGCTGAACATCCGCTTTTAAACCGCTGCGCAAATAACTGATTTGAGCTGCGCTGCCACAACCATGACTCTTCAGGTAGCCATTGATCAGATAACTGACAAATTCTTCAACCGAAGGCACTCTCAAATCGAGCCCTGCCGGCAACACCCGCTCGGTTAAATCAAAGACTTTTTGAAACTTCTCGCGGCGCAGCACCATCAGCTCGCCTTGCATAAACAACTGTTCCAGCGCTTTTTTAGCTGGTTGCCAATCCCACCAGGCGCCATTTTTTTCAGTGGTAGCAGTAAAATCACCGGCTTTTAATGGTCCCTCTGCCGTGATCCGCGCGCGAACTTGCTGCATCACCTGGTGATCTGGCGCGAACCAGTGCTTTTTCCCTTGCTGTAGCTGATGCTTGCGAAACAAACTAAAGCGAAAATCTGCCATCGGTAAATAGGCGGCAGCATGGGACCAATATTCGAAAACTTTGCGCTCAGCCATCAATTCATCGAGCCATTGCGGCTGATAATTCGCAATCCGACTCTGTAACACATGATGATGTGCGCGCTCGACCACATTGATCGAGTCAATCTGGACATACCCAAGCTGCGATATCATCTCCAAGGTCGCCGCTTTGCCACGTTTGGGTCGGTTTAATCCTTGTTGCTGCAAGTTTAATTGTACCCATTCACTAGGGCTCAGTGGCATCGTCGACATCAAATGTCCTCATTTCTATGAGTTTAAAACTTTAAATAAAAATCCTGCAGCAACTGGC
>JAHJNE010000194.1 GCA_018820995.1 Gammaproteobacteria bacterium
CTGATCCTTGTTCAGATCATGACTGAATTCAAGACGACGTAGTCTTTTGGTATCGACCACCCGATACAACGAACTACTGCTGAGCAACTTGCGCCAGCGTTTTTCTGCGACTTGATAATGCGCCACACCTTCAGTGGTCAAACTGACCAGCTGACCGCCTTTTTGGCCCGCCAGCAACGCCTGATCAAAAAATTGCGCAGTGGTTGGGATTGCTATTTGACTGGCCTGATTCAGCGTCAAATCGACCTGACTGAGCCAACGATGTTCGATGTTATGACCCGTGACCAGCAAAGTTGGATTGTCTTGCAGTTTCAGCAAATGACCATTCGCAGGGTGATCCAGTTTGACGACTTGGGTTTGAAAACTCGTGGCCACACTGGCGAAGCTGGCCAGAGTGAAACACAAAGCCGTTGCCGGAATAATCGTGTTGGCAGATAAAAAGGTCATACTGAGCAAACTCCCTGCAATCAAGTGCTGATGATAATACGCTGCTTTTGCAGGCTCAGACTGCCAAAAATGTAACAAATTCAATAGTTCTAACGGTTAGCCCGACCTTTTTGGACAAAAGACGCTTCATCCCGAGTATTGGATAGTGGGCTGACTGGCCAGTTTATAAAAGCACATTCAAAAAAACCACGGCCTCAGCACCGCGAACAAGGTAAACTAGCCACATTCTGTTTAGCTTTTTACCAGCTTTGTTCAGTCTGGTTGCACAAGGGTTTGTTATGTCTATTAACTGGTTTCCAGGTCACATGCACAAGGCGCGCAAAGAAATCGCCGAAGTGATGCCACAGGTCGATGTCATTATTGAAATGATTGATGCCCGTATTCCGTTTTCCAGCGAGAATCCATTGGTGCCTGAACTGCGTGGTGATACGCCTTGTATTAAAGTGCTGAACAAAGCCGATTTGGCCGATCCGGCAGTGACCAAGTTATGGCAGCAACATTTTGAGCAGCAATCCGGGGTGAAAGCGATCCCGATCAGTCAGCAAAACCCGGAGCAAATTCGCGCCTTGCTGGATTTATGTACTGAACTGCTGCCTGATCGTAACTTTGATGTGCGTGGCGCCCGCGCCATGATCATGGGCATTCCAAATGTTGGTAAATCAACGCTAATCAACACCTTAGCCGGGCGTATTATCGCCAAAACCGGTAACGAAGCTGGCGTGACCAAAGCCCAGCAGCGAATTAAACTTGATAACAACGTCATTCTGACCGATACCCCGGGCTTTTTATGGCCAAAATTGAGCCCAGCCAGTTGCGGCTATCGCCTTGCGGTCACCGGCGGCATTAAAGACACGGCATTTGATTACGCCGATATTGCGATGTTCGCGGCCGACTATTTGCTTAAAGCCTACCCGGAACAAGTGATGGCGCGTTATCAGCTAAAAGAACAACCAGAAAACGATTTAGCCTTGTTGGACGCGATAGGCCAGCGCCGCGGTTGTATGGTTAAAGGCGGGATCGTCGATTTAACCAAGGCCGGAACCATTTTAATTACCGAATTACGCTCTGGTTTATTTGGCCCGATTAGCCTGGAAACACCGGAAATGGTGACACAAGAATTAGCCGATGCTAAGTTAGAACAAGCCCGCATTGAAAAAGAAAAAGCGGAGCGTGAAAAAGAACGGGCGCGCAAGGCGAAAAAGAAATACCGATAACGTTGGAAACTCCAACACCCGGCGCCCGCCAATCAGGTCCCAGGAAGGTGGAGTTTTATGATGTTTTTATCCCGCATTTACCAGGCGGTGTTGCTGACGCTCGTCACAGCAACACCCGCCCTCGCCGACACAGTCGTTGTCAGCAATATTCATGGTTATGGTTTTGATGAGCAACGGACGCTGGTGCCGTTTCAAAGTCTGGTATTTGATGATGCCAGTGGCAAAATTCTCGCTCGTGGCGACGCCACACTTGGCAAAAATTACCCGAACGCCAAAACCATTGATGGTCAGGGCAAAACCTTATTGCCAGGTTTGATTGACGGCCATGGTCATGTGCTTGGCCTTGGTCAAAACTTATCGCAGGTCGATTTACGCACCAGCAGCAGTGAAGCACAGGCTGTGGCCCAAGTCGCGGCTTTTGCGAAAACCCAGCCACAAGCGCAGTGGATTTTAGGCCGCGGTTGGAACCAGGTGTTGTGGCCAACCCAACAATTTCCATCCACCACTTTACTCGACGAAGAAATTAACCATAAACCGGTGTGGCTCAGCCGGGTTGATGGTCATGCGGGCTGGGCGAACAGCAAAGCATTACAATTGGCGGGGATCACCAAAGACAGTATCGACCCGCCGGGTGGCCAAATTTTGCGAGATGACAAAGGCCATCCAACCGGCGTTTTAATCGATAACGCCATGTTATTGCTTGAAAAGAAAATTCCACAGCAAAACGAAGCAGAGCGTCAGGCCTCGCTGGCAGCGGCTTTTGAACATTTACTGGCACTGGGCATTACCAGCACCCATGATGCGGGCGTCGATGCGGTCAATCTGGCGACATATCAGACGCTGCAACAACAACAGAAAATCCCACTGCGAATTTACGCCATGCTTGCCGCTACCGATCCGATGTTACCAACTTGGCTTAAAGCC